>NZ_JBIWPA010000005.1:192002-423389 GCF_044768035.1 Kitasatospora sp. NPDC101176 | reverse complement strand
TCGCGAGGGAGTCCAGATCAGGCGTCACAACCGATCTTTGGACTCCCTCGCTTCATGTCATGCGCGCCAGCGAGCCCTTGGCATCAATCATCTAGTCGGCGGGTCGGGCGGCCGGCCCGCGAGGCCGGTCCGCGACGCCGGTTCGGGCGGCCGGTCCGCGAGACGCCCGCCGTGCGGCCCCGGCCGGCCCGAGGTGCCGCCCGTGGGGAGCCCGGAGAGAGTGGACGGTGGGGCCCTTTCCAGCCGGGTGGGGCCCTTTCCAACCGGGAGGACACGTGCGCGCCGACGGACCGGACGGGATGCCGCCGCTGCACCTGCCGCGGCGCACCCGGCTGCTGTTGCTCTGCGCGTTCCTGCTGCTGGTAGCCGCCGTGGTGGCCGATCTGGTCAGCGGGCCGGGGACGACGCTGTCCCCCGTGCTGGCGGTGGCGCCGGTGCTGGCGGGGGCGACCACCCGCAGTGCCCGGGTGCCGCTGGCGGCGGGCGGGCTGGCGGTGGTGGCCGTCGGGCTGCTGGAGACCACCAACACCGAGCTGCCGACCGAGGTCCACCTCACCGCACTGATCACCGTCCTCGCCGCGACGCTGGCCAGCGCCGCCAACGTGGTGCTGGTGGCGGCCCGGGAGCGGGAGCTCTTCCAGGTCCGCACGGTGGCGGAGGCGGCGCAGCGCGCCCTGCTGCGCCCGCCGCCGGAGCGGATCGGGCCGTTGCGGGTCGCCGTGCGCTACGTCGCCGCGGCCGCCGAGGCGCGGATCGGCGGGGACCTCTACGCCCTGGTGGAGACCCGGCACGGGGTGCGCATCCTGCTCGGGGACGTGCAGGGGCACGGCCTGCCGGCGGTGGAGACGGCGGCGGACGTGCTGGGGGTGTTCCGCGAGGCGGCCCGCACCGAGGCCGATCTCGGGCGGCTGGCCGAGCGGCTGGACGCCGCGCTGGCCGCCCGCCCCGGGGAGGGGCGCTTCGCCACCGCGCTGCTGCTGTCGGTGCCGCCGGGGCGGGAGCCGGTCGCTCTGGTGAACTGCGGCCATCCGCCGCCGCTGCTGCGCCGGGAGGGCCGGGTGAGCGCGCTGGCGCCGCCGGCGGCCGCGCCGCCGCTGGGGCTGCTGGGACTGACCGGCGGCGGGTACCCCGCGGGCCGGTTCGAGGCCCGCCCGGGGGACCTGTTGTTGCTGCACACCGACGGGGTGACGGAGGCGCGGGGCGCCGGGGGCGTCTTCTACCCCTTGGAGGACCGGCTTCCGGGGCTGCCCGCGGGAAGCCCGGCCGACCTGCTGGACGGACTGCTCGCGGACGTCGGGGAGTGGGTCGGTGCCGCCGGTCTGACCGACGACGCGGCACTGCTCGCGATCCGCTGGGAGTCGTGAAGGGCGGCGGTGTCAGTGCCGTGTGCAAGGCTCGGTGCACGGCCGGCGGGGCGCCGGGCGGGACGGATCGTCGAGGGGACGGTGCCATGGGTGGCAGGGCCAGCGGGTCGTTCGAGGTGACGGCGTTCGAGCCGGTCGAGACGGAGGAGCGGGAGGGGGCCGCCTTCGGCCGGATCCGGATCGCCAAGGCGTTCACGGGTGGCCTGTCGGGCGGCAGCGAGGTGCGGATGCTCTCGGTCGGGGGGCCGTCGGGCGCCCCCGCCTCGTACGTCGCGGTGGAGCACGTGACGGGCGAGCTGGACGGGCGGAAGGGCTCGTTCGTCCTGCAGCACTCGGCGTGGGACACCGGCGACACGACGGTCCGGGTGGTGCCGGGCACGGGTGCGGGCGAGCTGGCCGGTCTGACCGGGGAGTTCCACCTGACGGTCGCCGAGGACGGCACCCACCGCTACGTCCTGGACTACGAGCTGGGCTGACCGGCAGCAGGACGGCCCGGGCGCCGGCGGCGAACGGCGGCGAACGGCCGCGGCCGGCCGGCCCCGGGGGTACGGGGTCGGCCGGCCGCGGGCGGGGTGGTCGGTCGATCAGGCCCAGCTGGAGTGCAGCGGCTTGCCCTCGGCGTAGCCGGCAGCGCTCTGGACGCCGATGATCGCCTTCTCGTGGAAGTCCTCGAGGCTGTTCGCGCCCGCGTAGGTGCAGGAGCTGCGCACGCCGGCGATGATCGAGTCGATCAGGTCCTCGACGCCGGGGCGGGCCGGGTCCAGGAACATCCGGGAGTGCGAGATGCCCTCCTCGAACAGCGCCTTGCGGGCGCGGTCGTAGGAGGAGTCCTGGGCCGTGCGGTTGCTGACGGCGCGGGCCGAGGCCATGCCGAAGCTCTCCTTGTACTGGCGGCCGTCGGCGGAGGTCTGGAGGTCGCCCGGGGACTCGTAGGTGCCGGCGAACCAGGAGCCGATCATCACGTTGGAGGCACCGGCGGCCAGCGCCATGGCGACGTCGCGCGGGTGGCGCACGCCACCGTCGGCCCAGACGTGCTTGCCGAGGCGGCGGGCCTCGGCGGCGCACTCCAGGACGGCGGAGAACTGCGGGCGGCCGACGCCGGTCATCATCCGGGTGGTGCACATGGCGCCCGGGCCGACGCCGACCTTGAGGATGTCGGCACCGGCCTCGACGAGGTCGCGGACACCGGCGGCGGAGACGACGTTGCCGGCCACGATCGGGATCTGCGGGTCCAGGCCGCGGACGGCGCGGAGCGCGCTGATCATCGACTCCTGGTGGCCGTGCGCGGTGTCGACCACCAGCACGTCGGCGCCGGCCTCGATCAGGGCCTTGGCCTTGCCGGCGACGTCGCCGTTGATGCCGACGGTGGCGGCGATCCGCAGCTTGCCGGCGGCGTCCACGGCCGGGGTGTAGAGGGTGGCGCGCAGCGCGCCCTTGCGGGTCAGGATGCCGACCAGCCGGCCGTCGCCGTCGACGACGGGGGCGAGCTTGCGGTGCGCCTCGGTGAGCTTCTCGAAGGCGGCGCGCGGGTCGACGTCCTCGGCCAGCAGCAGCAGGTCGCGGGACATGATGTCGGCGAGGCTGGTGAAGCGGTCCACGCCCTGGCAGTCGGAGTCGCTGACGACGCCGACCGGGCGGCCGTCCTCGACGACCACGAGGGCGCCGTGCGCGCGCTTGGGCAGCAGCGACAGCGCCTCGGCGACGGTGGCGCCGGGGGCGAGGGTGATGGGGGTGTCGAAGACCAGGTGGCGCTGCTTGACCCAGGAGACGACCTCGGCGATGACCTCGGTCGGGATGTCCTGCGGGATGGCGACCAGCCCGCCGCGGCGGGCGACGGTCTCGGCCATCCGGCGGCCGGCGATGGCGGTCATGTTGGCGACGACGAGCGGGATGGTGGTGCCGGTGCCGTCGTTGGAGGAGAGGTCGACGCCCTGCCGGGAGCCCACGGCGGAACGGCTGGGGACCATGAAGACGTCGTCGTACGTGAGGTCGTACGAGGGCTTGAGGTCGTTCAGGAAGCGCATGAAGGGGGGCTCTCTGGCTGGGAGAAATTACACCTCGGGTGCGGTTGCGGCGGTGCCGCGGGGCGCACTCGGGCGCCCCGCACCCAACGTTCGATTCTCCGGGACGGTGGGGGCAAAAGCCAGTTCGGGGGCGATTGCTGGCGCTGTGCACAAACCATGATCAAAGCTCCGCGCGTAGACATGGAGGATCATCCAAAAGATCGGCCTTTCGCCCCGGCCTGGGCCACTCCCGTAGCATTCACGCGGTAACGGCGAGGCGATCGGGAAGCGGCGACAGGCATGACGGCGGGCGTGGACATCGAGCAGGACCAGGGCGGCACGGACACCGAGGAGGAGATCGACTACGGTCCCGGCCTCGACCCCGAGCGCCTGCGGCTCTGCCTGGACGTGCTCGCCGAGCTCGACGGACTGCACGTCGACCACCCGGACGCGATCACCGTCCGCCAGGCCGTCGGCGGGGTGTTCCGCACCCTCAAGCAGCGCCGCCGCCAGGAGACCCGGGCCCGCAAGACCGCCAACGACCGTGCGGTGACCGCCCGCACCGCC
Organism: Kitasatospora sp. NPDC101176; assembly: GCF_044768035.1. Classification (NCBI taxonomy): domain Bacteria; kingdom Bacillati; phylum Actinomycetota; class Actinomycetes; order Kitasatosporales; family Streptomycetaceae; genus Kitasatospora; species Kitasatospora sp. NPDC101176. The sequence goes on along the minus strand of NZ_JBIWPA010000005.1, from coordinate 419,455 downwards.
ACCGGCGCCCCCACCCGGATCGACGACGAGACCGCCGGCGCCTTCGGTCTGACCACGGCCACCACCACCGAGATCGCCGGCATCCTCGAGCGGCCCCGCTCCTGCTACACCTGCAAGGGACGCTACGTCGAGGTCGACGCGTTCTACCACAACCTGTGCCAGCCCTGCGCGGCGAAGAACCGGGCCCACCGGGACGCCCGGGCCGACCTCACCGGCAAGCGCGCGCTGCTCACCGGCGGCCGGGCCAAGATCGGGATGTACATCGCGCTGATGCTGCTGCGCGACGGCGCCCACACCACCATCACCACGCGCTTCCCCAACGACGCGATCCGCCGCTTCACCGCGATGCCGGACAGCGCCGACTGGATCCACCGCCTCAAGGTCGTCGGCATCGACCTGCGCGACCCGGCCCAGGTCCTGGCGCTCGCCGACGAGGTCGCCGCGGACGGCCCGCTGGACATCCTGATCAACAACGCCGCGCAGACCGTCCGGCGCCCGCCGGAGTCCTACCGCGAGCTGATCGCCGCCGAGTCCGCGCCGCTGCCGGCCGGCGAACTGCCGCAGTCCACCACCATCGGGCGGTTCGGCAGCGGCAGCGTCGACCTGCCCGCGCTCCCCCACCAGGCGGGCGAGGACGACCGGCGGATGGCCGCCGAGGACGTCACCTCGCTGGCCCTGGTCACCGGCTCGGCGACGCCCGACCGGATCGCGGCCGGCACCGCGATCGACGCCGGCGGCCTGGTGCCCGATCTCGCACCCACCAACAGCTGGGTGCAGACCGTCAGCGAGGTCGGCCCGATCGAGCTGCTGGAGGTGCAGCTCTGCAACTCCACCGCGCCGTTCATCCTGATCAGCCGGCTGCGTCCGGCGATGGCCGCCTCGGCCTCGCGCCGCAAGTACGTGGTCAACGTCTCCGCGATGGAGGGCGTGTTCCACCGCGGCTACAAGGGCGCCGGCCACCCGCACACCAACATGGCCAAGGCCGCGCTCAACATGCTCACCCGCACCAGCGCGCAGGAGATGTTCGAGGCCGACGGCATCCTGATGACCGCCGTCGACACCGGCTGGATCACCGACGAGCGGCCGCACCCGGACAAGATGCGTCTGGCCGACGAGGGCTTCCACGCCCCGCTCGACCTGGTCGACGGCGCCGCCCGGGTGTACGACCCGATCGTCCGCGGTGAGCAGGGCGAGGACCTGTACGGCTGCTTCCTCAAGGACTACGACCGCTCCAACTGGTGACCACCGAAGGAGAACGCGAGTTGACCCACGCACCGCTGCTCGGCGCCGGGATCATCGTGCCCACCGGCGACGGCCGGGTCCTGATCGGCCGTCGGACCACCGCCGGTGAACCGCCCACCTGGAGCCTTCCGGGCGGGAAGGTCGATCCGGGCGAGTCCTTCGAGGAGACCGCGGCGCGGGAGCTCGCCGAGGAGACCGGCATCGTGCTGGCCGCCGGGGAGATGCGGGTGCTCGCGCTGCTGCTCGACCACGAGCTCGGCCGGCCCCGGCTGACCGCCGCCGTGCTGGCGCCGCCGAGCCTGGCCGAGGCCGTCGTCACCGAGCCGCACGCCTGCGGCGGCTGGGAGCGCTTCCCGGTGGACGCCCTGCCGGAGCCGATGTTCTACCCGTCCGGGCTGGTGCTGGACAGCTGGCTGCCGGGCGCCGGCGTCACCCGCCGCCCGGGGACGCACGGCTACCCGGTCGGCTGACGGCGCGCCGCGGCCGTCCGGGCACGGGACGCGCCGGTGCCCCGGGACTCCCCTGTGGTCCCGGGGCACCGGCCGTCGCGGCCGGAGTATGGCCCACGGCGGGGTCAGCCGTCGCGGGGACGACCCCGGCCCCGTGGCGACCGTCAGCCGTTGCGGGCCGCCTCGGGCCCGGTGATCCGCTTCAGCAACGGCAGCGTCGAGGCGATGATCCCCAGCGAGGCGAGCAGCCCGAAGGCCGTCAGCCCGTAGTAGACCGCGCCCGGCGACACCAGGTCGTACTCCATCTGCGACTTGAGGAACATGGCCGCCGCCGCGAAGCCCGTCCCGATGGCCACCCCCGACACCAGCAGCAGCGGCAGCGCGCTCTCCAGGCCGATCACCCGTTGCAGCAGCCCCAGCGGGGCTCCGGTCAGCCGCAGCATCGCGAACGGCCGGCGGCGGTCGGAGAGTCCGGCCACCACGCTGACCGCGAGGCTGCAGCCGGCGATCGGCAGGGTGGTCAGCAGCACCACGTCGGCCAGCTGGCGCCAGCCGGCGAGCTCCTTCTGGAAGGCGGTGCCCCAGTCCTGGACCATCCGGGCCTGGTAGGTCGGATAGGCCCTGGTGAAGAGGGTGCGCAGCTGCTCCATCGCGGCGGACGAGCCGTCGGTGGTCGCGTAGATCATCTTCACCGGCAGCCCGGCGACCTCCTCCGCGGGGACCGGCACGGCCGGCCACTCCTGCTCCTCGGCCGCCGCGTGCAGGCTGACGAACTGGAACACCGGGACGGCCGCGACGCTCGCCCCGGGGGCGCAGTGGCCGAGCACCGGCACCTGCGCCAGCTCCGAGCAGAGCACCAGCGCCGGTGCGAAGCGCGGCGGGTCCGACGGGTCCCGGCCGACCCCGGTCGGGTTGGTGTGCGCCAGTGCGAGCCCCCGGAACCCGGGGACGGCCCGGGCGTCCGCCAGCAGGCCGTCGGACACCCGTTCGATCGCCTGCGGGTCCAGGATGTCCCGGGAGGTGTGGACGACCGAGGCGCGGGTCTTCGGATCGCCGCTCAGGGCGCCGCGGTTGTCGTTGATGGTGCCGATGATGCAGACCGTCGCCGTGGTGACGAACAGCGCCAGCACCAGGCCCGCCACCGAGCGGAACCCGGCCTTCGGGTCGTCCGCGAGCCGGCGCACCGCGATCAGCGCGGCCGGGCGGCTGGTGCGCCGGGCCACTGCCCGGGCGGCGGCCATGGTCAGCCACGGTCCGGCGACCACCAGCCCGAGCATCACCAGCAGGAAGCCGGTGAGGTAGGCGGCGGTCTGCCCGTCGGTGGTGGCCGGCCGGTGGCCGACGAAGACCCCGAGCTCGGCCAGGCCGAGCGCCAGCGGGACGAGCCGCCAGGCCCGCGGCGGCTTCGGCGTCACCCGCCGGGAGACGCCCAGCGGCGAGATGGTGACCCGGCGCAGGGCGAGCCGGGCGGCCAGCGCCGCGGCGACGGGCACGCCCAGGGCCACCCCGAGGGCCTGCGGCACGCCCAGCCCGAGGTCGCCGGCGAAGAAGCGGTCCCCCGTGAAGGGCACGGCCGCCACCAGCGGGCGCAGCGCGTAGGAGAGGCCGAAGCCGGCGGCGGTGCCGATCACCGAGGCCACCGTGGACTCGACCGCCGAGACCACCGAGATCTGCCCGGGGGTCGCGCCGACCAGCCGCATCGCGGCGAAGCGCTGCTCGCGGGTGGCGGCGGACAGCCGGGTCGCGGTGCCGATGAAGATCAGCACCGGGAAGATCAGCGCGCCCGCCACCGTGGAGAGGATCAGCGTCATCGCGTCGCCGCGCACGCCCTCGCCGTAGCAGTCGCTGTCGCACTCGGCGGGGACGCCGGTGGCGATGGTGGTGACCCGGGTGGCCCGCGGCGCGGCCGCGACCTCCTCGGCGGTGCGCCCGACGATCACCGTGAGGGTGTCCGGGGAGGGCAGTGCGGCGTCGCCCAGGACGCCGGCCGACCGGCCCGGGAGGCGGTCCGCGAGCTGGACGCCCGGGACGTCGCGGAGCAGCTTCGCCAGTGCGGGTGAGGCGTAGTACTCGCCGGGCGCCGGCAGCCGGTCCAGGCCGGGCGGGACGGGCGAGGTGGGCCCGGTGGCCGCGACGTCGACCTCGAAGATCCTCCGGCCCTGGTAGTAGTCGTCGTGGGCGTACCACCAGAGCGGGTCGACCGGGGCGGTGTCGGTGCGGCTCTTCGTCCCGGTGTTCATCCAGTGCTGGCGCTCGTTGGCCTTGCCGATCGCGTTGACGCCGGCGAGCGTGGACAGCAGCAGGCCGACGCCGATCGCCACGGCGGCCGCGATCATGACCAGGCGGGCGACGGCCTCGCGGCCGCCGCTGACGGCCAGGCGGAGCGAGAAGAGGATCACCGGGCCACCGCGCCGGCGGAGATCGTCCGGGCCCGGCCGTCGCGCACGACGGCCTCGCGGTCGGCGTAGGAGGCGACCCGCGGCTCGTGGGTGACCAGGATGACGGTGGTGCCCTGCTCGCGGGCCGAGTCGACCATCAGCTCCATCACCTGCTCGCCGGTCAGCGAGTCCAGCGCGCCGGTCGGCTCGTCGGCGAACAGCACCTGCGGACGGGCCACCAGGCCGCGTGCCAGGGCGACGCGCTGGGCCTGACCGCCCGACAGCTCACCGGAGCGGCGCTGCTCCATGCCGTCCAGGCCGAGCCGGGCGAACCAGGGCCGGGCCTCGGCCAGCGCGGACGCCCGCCGCACTCCGTTCAGCAGCAGCGGCAGGGCGACGTTCTCCTCCGCCGTCAACTCCGGCACGAGCTGGCCGAACTGGAAGACGAAGCCGAACGCGTCCCGGCGCAGGGCGCTGCGGCGGGACTCGGGCATGGTGTCCAGGCGCTCCCCGTTGAAGTGCACCTCGCCCGCGTCCGGCACCAGGATGCCGGCCAGGCAGTGCAGTAAGGTCGACTTCCCCGAGCCGCTGGGGCCCATGACGGCGAGCACCTCGCCGGCCGCCACGGACAGGCTGGCCCCGCGCAGGGCGGGCGTCTCGCCGAAGGCGAGGGTGACGTCGCGGGCCTCGATCACGGCGGTCACGGGCGCACCGCCTCGGCGAGCGCGTCCAGGCGGGCGGCGGTGAGGTCGATCCAGCGCAGGTCCGCCTCCAGGTGGAACAGGCCGTGGTCGGCGAGCAGCGCGTCCACCAGGGCGCCGCTGCGGCGCAGTTCGGTGAGTTCGCGCATCCGGCGCAGGTGGGCGGCGCGCTGGGTGTCCAGGTACTCCTCGGCGTCGCGGCCCAGCATCAGGGCCAGCACCACCTTGGTGAACAGCGTGCTCTGCAGGGTGGGTTCGGGTGCGACCGGGTCCTTGAGCCAGGTCTCGAACTCCGTCACCCCCGCCTCGGTGATCACGTAGCGCTTGCGCTCGGGCCCGTCGCCGGGCTCGGCCTCGCCGGCCACCACCTTGCCGTCCCGGGCCAGTCGGCCGAGGGTCGCGTACACCTGACCGTACGGCAAGGGCTTCCCCCGCCCGAAGAACTCGTCGTAGTCGCGCTTGAGGTCGTAGCCGTGGCTCGGCTCTCGCTCCAGCAGCCCCAACAGGGTCAAAGGAACACTCATGGGGAGACCATACCCCAGGCGTATACTCTGAGTGTATAGCTGGCGAGAATACGCCCATGAGCTGCGGAAACACGGAGGAGAGGGCGCGGCGGGCAGGAGGCGGCCCCACGTCCGACCCCTGCACCGCACCCGGCCCGGCACCCCCACGGTCGACCGGACCCGGCCGCGCCCCGGCACGAGGGGGCGGCCGGACCAAGCCTGCCCCGGACGCGCACCGGCTGCCGAGGGCCGAACGTCCCGGATGCGGGCGGCCCTCGACCGCTCCGGTGGTCCCGGCCCGTCCGGCGCGGGCCCGGGCCGGTGGTCCCGATGGTCCCGGTGGTACGAGCCCGCACGACTCTTGTGCCCGGGCGTCCACCGGGGGAGATTGGGTGAAGAACTCCGGCGGGCGCCACCGCCGTTCCGCCCCGACGCCACCGAGGAGCCGTCACCGTGCCCGACTCACCGCGCCCGGCCCGGCCCGCCTCGCCCCTGCGGCGAACCGGCCGCCGGCTGCGGTGGGCCCTCGGCGCCGGAACCGACCCCCTGCTCCGGCCCGTCGACCGGGCCCGCTCCCGCGCCTGGCTGGCCACCCTCCTCGGGGCGCTGCTCGCCCTGGCGCTGACCGCCGGCGGCGCCCTGGTCGGCTACCGGACCGCCGTTCCCCGGGCCGACGCCGACCGCGGGCTGCTGCGCGTCGTGGACGCCGTCGTGCTGAGCGTCCCCGAGGACCACCGCGCCGTCTCCGGCAGCCGCTTCGGCGGCAGGCACCACGACCGCGTCGACGTCGAGGCCCGCTGGACGTCCCCCGACGGCGTCCCGCACACCGGGACCGTCCAGGCGCCGCGCGCGACCACCGCCGGGTCGGTGCTGCCCGTCTGGGTCGACCGGGCCGGGGAGCCGACCGGGCCCCCGCTCGACCGCACCGCGATCGCCGTCTCGGCCGCCTGCACCGGCCTCGGCGCCCTGCTCGCCCTGCTGGCCCTGCTCGTCCTCGCCCTGAGGCTGCGCCTGCACACCCTGGAGCGCCGCACCGACGAGGCCTGGAGCCGCGACTGGGCCCGGCTCGAACCCCTCTGGAGCGGCCGCGCCGGCCACCGCCAGGACGACTGACCCGACGCCAGGACTCGGCCCGACCTGGCCCGACCCGGCCCGATGCGGACCGGGCCTGCGCCTCAGAGCGGGTCGGTCCAGCCGGGCGGCGCGGCGTGCGGCCGGGCGGCCCGGTGGGTGAGCGCGGCGACCAGGACCAGGAGGGCCACCGCCAGGGCCAGCGCGGCGGGGACGTCGGCGTGCAGGACGAGCACGGCGCCGAGCAGCGCACCGGCGAACATCCAGGCCGCGGAGGCCAGTCGGCGCGGCCCGGCGCGGTCGGCGGCGAGGGCGGTGATGGTCATGGTGAGCACCGTGGTGGTCAGGTCCGGCACCTTGAGCGAGCGCACCACCGCGTTCTGCCCGCCCATCGCGAAGCCGAGCAGGCCGATCAGGGTGTAGCGGACCGGGTCGGAGCCGTGCCCGGCGACGGCCGCCAGGACGGTGCCCGCCGCGACGAGCACCGCCTGCGCGGTGACCGCCGTGCTCAGCAGGTGCCCGCGGTGGCCGGGCAGCCGCTCCGCGAGGCGGCCGGCCGCCAGCGCGCCCAGCAGGAAGGCGCCGAGGGCGGCCAGCGAGGCGGTGGCGGAGAGTCCGGGGGCGCCGGCCAGGGCGAAGCCGAGGAAGACCACGTTGCCGGTCATGTTGGCGACGAAGACGTGCCCGAGTTCGAGGTAGCTGACCGCGTCCACCACGCCGGTGACGAGGGTGAGCACCAGCAGCATCGGCACGAGCGGTCCGTGCCTGGGGTCGGGTGTGGGCATCGGACCTCCCGGTGTCGTTGCTGGGTCGTTGGCGTGACGGTACCTCCGCTCCGCGGGCCGTCCCGGTCTCCGGGCTCGGGCTAGGCGAGCGCCGGGCGGTCCGGGTCGTCGGGCTCCTCCTCCAGGTGCCAGTGCAGGTCGCGGACGCCGGGTTCGAGGGAGAGTCGGCTGACGACCTGTTCGAGGGCGGGGGCGACCTGTCCGGTGACGGCGACGGTGGCGCGCAGACTGGTGGCCTCCCCGTGGTCGGCGCGCCGGGCGCGCAGGCCGGTGGGGGCGAGGCCGGAGGCGGCCAGTGCCTGCAGCAGCAGGGCGCGGATGTGGGTCTCCGAGGTGCGCTCGCACTCCACGTGGACGGTGGCCCGGTTGGTGGAGTCCGGGTCGCTGCCGGACTGCGGCGCCCGGTCGAGCAGCCGCCCGGCCGGGCGCAGGACGAGGTGGACGGCGAGCACGGCCAGGGTGCCGAGGACGGCCAGTTCGAGCTTGCCGGCCGCGGCGAGCACCCCGACGGCCGCCGAACACCACAGAGTGGCCGCCGTGTTGAGGCCGCGGACGCCGGCTCCGTCGCGCAGGATGACGCCGCCGCCGAGGAACCCGATGCCCGAGACGACGTAGGAGGCGACCCGGGTGGGGCTGCCGACGTCGACGACGGCCTCGCTGTACAGGACGAACAGGGTCGCCCCGGCGGCGACCAGGGCGTTGGTGCGCAGGCCGGCCATCCGGGCCCGCCACTGGCGTTCGATGCCGATCAGCGCGCCGCAGGCGATACCGGTGGCGAGCCGGACCAGGAAGTCGACGGTGGTCAGGGTGTGCACGACGGCACCTCCTTCGCTCGGGGGCGGACGGGCCGCGGGCTGCTGCCCGCCCGCCGGGGCGGTCTGGGCTCAGTGCCCCAGGGCGGTCTGGACGATCTTGATGATGACCATCACCATCGCCAGCAGCAGGTAGGCGCGCAGGGCGCCCATGCCGACCTTGCGGGTGGTGGACATCACCGGCTTCGCCAGGGTGTCCAGCGGCGGCATCCGCCACTCGCCCCTGGCCTCCGGCCCCGGGCGCCCCCGGCCGCCGGCGCGCTCGGCCGGGCCCTCCGCGCAGGCCGGGCGGCCCGCGGCGAAGGCGTACCCGGCGACGAGGACGCCCGCCACGCCGCAGCCCGTCATGATCCACAGGATCGCCCGCGAGCTGATGTCCGGCCAGACCACGGAGGCGGTGAGGATCAGCGACAGCATCACCAGGACGCCCACCACGGCCGAGGTGAAGGCGTTCGTCCGCGGCCCGTTGACCCAGGGGCCGAGCACCTCGCGGTCGTTGCAGAGCAGCAGCAGGAACACGGTGGCGGAGGGCAGCAGGACGCCGGCCAGCACCTGGACGAACTGGGTCATCAGGCCCTGGGTGTACTCGGTGGACAGCAGGGTGATCGCGGCGGCCACGGTGACCAGCCCGGCGTAGATGCCGTAGAAGCCCTTGGCGCCCTTGACGCCCCGGTGCAGCGAGTGCCGGATCCCGAAGACGTCGCCGATGGCGTAGGCGGTGGAGAGCGAGACGGCGAAGGCGCCGATGATCGAGGCGTCCAGCAGCGCGACGGCGAACAGCACGCCCGCCAGGTGGCCGGCCCTGGCCTCGATGCCGCGCGCCACCGCACCGGCGTCGGAGAACCCGCCCGCGCCGTCGGTGCCCGCGAAGGCCGCGGCGGTGATGCCGATCATCGCGGCGGCGCCGACGATCACGACGACGATCCCGATCCACAGGTCGACCTTCTCGTACGTCATGAACCGTGGGGTGATCCGCTTGTCGATGACGTACGACTGCTGGAAGAACAGCTGCCAGGGGGCCACGGTGGTGCCGACGATGGAGATGATGACCAGCATCACGGCCGCGAGCTGTCCCGAACCCCCGGGCATGCTCGGCACCGTGAGGTCGTGCGCCATCTGCGAGGTCTTCGGGTGGACCAGGAAGTAGACCGGCACCAGCAGCAGCGAGCCCGCGCACAGGGTGACGGCGACCCGCTCGAAGCGCTGGAAGGAGCCGGTGAAGGCCGAGGCGATGATGACGGCGGCGGCCAGCACCACCGAGGCCGCCTTCGGCAGACCGAGGTAGCCCGCCGCGAGGGTGACGCCGATGAACTCGGTGACCAGGGTCAGCGCGTTCAGCAGGAAGAGGTCGATGACGCTGAAGGCGCCCCAGAACCTCCCGAAGCGCTCCAGGATCAGCCGGGCGTGGCCGACCCCGGTGACGGCGCCGAGCCGCAGCACCATCTCCTGGTTGACGTACAGCACGGGGACCAGCAGCAGCAGCGTCCACAGCAGCTGGGTGCCGTAGTTCTGGCCGGCCTGCCCGTAGGTGGAGAAGGCGCCCGCGTCGTTGTCGCCGACCATCACGATCAGGCCGGGGCCGATGACGGCGAGCAGCGTCCTGAAGCGGGCGGAGAGCGCGTGGCGCGGGGTGGTGTCGTCGAGTCGGATGGTGCCGAGCGCGCCCTTGATGTCGCCGGTGTGGGCGTCGTCGAGCACGGCGGTGGGGACGGTCGGGTCGAGCATCGTGTCGGTCATGACGGGTCCTCCCTGCCCCCTGCGCGGGGGCGGGCCGGGGCATGCGGCGGGGCCCCTGCGGGCACGGCACCGGACCGCACGGCGGCGCTGAGCGGCGGCGGCCGTGCGGGCATGACGGTGCGTCCGATCGCCTGCGTCAGGGCGCGGTCGGGCGCCTGACGAAACGTCAGAGGTGGTGTGCGACAGGGGGGTCGGTCAGCGCGTGCCGGAGGTGATCGAGAGCATGCGGGGGTGGGGGCGACTATGGCCCGGACTACTGCAGTCCATGTCTCTCGCCTCCTCCCGGCCGGGGGCGCACCGTACGTGCGCCGCATCGCGACACGGCAAGGAGCGGACCGGCGCCCGCGACGGGACCGGCACACCCCAACTCGTCAGAGCTTTGGCACTCCACGGCGTGTCCGGCCCGGCGGGTCGGAAGCCACTTGGGGTCAACCCTTAACTCGGGAAGACCTGTCCTGAACCTGGGCGTCTCTCGACGTCGTCGGGTCAGTGGCCTGTGTCCGTGAAGACGCCTCACCGAACGAGGTGCCTTGCAAACCTCGGCAAGCATAGCCCCTCTTCAGCGGCCAGGGGGCGGTTCCGGAGCCGAACTTTTACACCTTTGTAGAACCTTGACCGACCCGGACCGCCTACACGCTCGCCTCTCCGGCATATATAGTTCAGCGACATATTCCGCTGAACAGCGCACGAGGGGGAAGTGTGTCCCACACCGATCCGAACAGTCCCGCGCCGGTCCTGCACCTGGCCGACGTCACCCGGGTGCACGGCCGCGGCGCGGCCGAGGTGCACGCCCTCAGGGGCGTCGAACTCGCCGTCCGACCCGGAGAGTTCGTCGCCGTCATGGGCCCGTCCGGCTCGGGCAAGTCGACCCTGCTCACCCTGGCCGGCGGCCTGGACGCCCCCAGCAGCGGCCAGGTGGTCGTCGAGGGGGTCACCCTCGGCACCCTCGGCCGGCGCCGACTCGCCGACCTGCGGCGGCGCTCCATCGGCTACGTCTTCCAGGACTACAACCTGATCCCGGCGCTCACCGCCGCCGAGAACATCTCGCTGCCCCGCGAACTCGACGGCCTCTCCGCCCGCGCCGCCCGCCGCGAGGCGCACGCCGCCCTGGAGGAGCTCGGCATCCCCGAGCTCGCCGACCGCTTCCCCGACGACATGTCCGGCGGCCAGCAGCAGCGCGTCGCCATCGCCCGCGCCCTGATCGGCGACCGCCGCCTCGTCCTCGCCGACGAACCCACCGGCGCCCTCGACTCCACCACCGGCGAGGCCGTCCTCGCCGTGCTGCGCGCCCGCTGCGACGCCGGCGCCGCCGCCATGATGGTCACCCACGAAGCGGGCTACGCCGGCTGGGCCGACCGCGTCGTCCACCTCCGGGACGGCGCGGTCGAGGCCACCACCACCGTGCGCGGCTCCGACGTCCGGCCACTGGTCGGCCGCGAGGTCCGGGGAGCGGCCCGATGAGGCTCGGCGCGTGGCGGGTCACACTGCGCATCGCCCGCCGCGACGCCGTCCGCGCCAAGGGCCGCAGCGCCCTGATCGCGGCCATGATCGCGCTGCCCGTCCTCGGCGTCACCGGCGCCGACGTCGTCCACCGCAGCGGACAGCTCAGCCCGGCCGAACGGGTCGAGCGGGTGGTGGGCGGCGCGGACGCCCTGGTCACCGCCCACTCCCCCGGCCGCACCGTCGAACAGGCCCCGATCGCCGAGGACGGCAGCCTCGCCGTCGGACCCCGCGAGGGCGCGGCACCGACCGCCGAACAGCAGAGGGCCGCCACCACCGGCCCGCTGGCCCTGGCCACCGCCCTGCTGCCGCCCGGCAGCACCCTCACCCCCGCGCGCTCCGGCCCGGAGACCGGGGCGACCTCGCCGGAGGGACTGGTCCGCACCCTCCTCGCCGAAGCCGACCTCAGCGACCCGCTCTGGCACGGCCGGCTCGACCTGACCGGCGGCCGCGCCCCGAGCGCACCGGGCGAGGTCGCCGCCACCCGGGCCTTCCTGGACCGCGCCGGCCTCGCGACCGGCGCCACCACCACCCTCCAGGGGCTGCCCGGCACGACCCTCACCATCACCGGCGTCGTCGAGCACCCGGGCGACCTCGGCCGCGTCGAACTCGTCGCCCTCCCCGGCGGGTTGATCGACCAGCTGGCCGCCGCCGCACCGCCCGCGCAACCCACCGGGACGGCCGCCGGAGCACCGGGGGGCGACCGGCGGGACGCCGGGCCCGGCGCCTGGCTGGTCCGCCTCCCGGCCGGGGCCCGCCTCGACTGGGCGAAGGTGCAGGAGTTCAACGCCCACGGCCTCACCCTCACCGCCCGCTCGGTCGCGCTCGACCCGCCGCCGCGCGGCGCCGTCCCCTACTACCGGGACGCGTACCGCACCGCCGACGCCGCGGCCGGCAACACCACCAAGGTCGTGGTGGCCACCGTCACCGGCATGGGACTGCTCGAAGTCGCCCTGCTCGCCGGGCCCGCCTTCGCGGTCGGCGCCCGCCGCGCCCGCCGTCAGCTCGCCCTGCTCGGCGCCGCCGGCGGCCGGCGGTCGCACGTCGGCGCGGTGGTGCTCGGCGGCGGCCTCGTCCTCGGACTGGTCGGCGCGGCGGTCGGCGTGGCCGCTGGCATCGGACTGGTCGCCGCGCTCCGCCCGTGGATCGAGCGGATCGGGGGCTCCCGCTTCGGACACTTCGCGGCGCCGCCGCTGGACCTGCTCGCCATCGCCGGGATCGGGCTCGCCACCGCCCTCCTCGCCGCCGCGCTGCCCGCCCTCCAGGCCTCCCGCCGAAGCATCACCGCCGGACTCGCCGACCGCGACACCGTGCGCCCCCCGAACCGCCGGGTCACCGTCCTCGGCCTGCTGATGCTCGCCGCCGGAGCGGCCCTGGCGCTCTACGGCGCCGCCTCGGTGCCGCGCGGCCTGCCCGTGGTCAGCACCTACGACACCCGCACGCTCACCGTGCTGGCGGGCTCCGTCACGGCCGAACTCGGCCTGCTCGCCTGCACGCCGGTGCTGGTCGCGCTGGTCGGCCGGGCCGCCCGGCGGATGCCGCTCACCGCCCGGCTCGCCCTGCGCGACTCGGCCCGGCACCGCTCGCGCACCGCCCCGGCGATCGCCGCGGTGATGGCCGCCGTGGCCGGCTCCGTCGCCATCGGCGTCTACACGACCAGCACCGACGCGGAGAACCGGCGCGACTACCGGCCGCAGGCCCCGTACGGCGCCGTCCAGCTGAGCTCCGTCGCCGACGGCGACCAGCTCGCCCGACTGCGCTCCGAGACGGAACGCGAACTGACCGGGCTGGGCGCGCGCGCCGACCTCGCCGACGCGATCTACCGGTTCTGCCCGAACTGCTCCAGCCTCGTCCAGCTCAAGGACACCGGGCAGCAGCGCACGCCCACCGGCCCGCCGCGGCTGGCCGCCGGCGACGCCACCGTGCTGCGCGCCCGCTTCGGCGTCCACGACCCGGCCGCCGAACGGGCCCTCGCCGCCGGCCGGGTCCTCGTCTTCGCGCCCGAGCTGCTGGCCGGCGACGGCAAGGCCGTGCTCGAGCTGCGCGGAGGCGGCGGCGCCCCGCTCAAGCCCGGCGAGATCCCCAAGCCGGACCTTCAGGAGGTCACCGTCGACGCCACCCTCGTCGATGCCCCGGACGCCGCCCGCTACGGCCAGGCCCTGGTGCTCCCCTCCGCGCTGCCCGCCCTCGGACTCGACGCCCGACCGACCGGCTCGCTCTGGCTGCCCGCCACCCCGCCGGACCGCAAGGCGCAGCAGCGCGCCGAGGCCGCCGCGATCCGCCTGGACCGCGCCGCCCAGCTGGACGTCGAACGCGGCTACCAGCCGAAGGGTGACGCCCAGACCCTCGCGCTCGGCGGCTTCGCCGCCCTGGTCGTCCTCGGCGCCGCCGGGATCGCCACCGGCCTGGCCGCCGCCGACTCCCGGCAGGACCAGGCCACCCTGGCCGCCGTCGGCGCACCGCCCGGCATCCGGCGGACCCTGGCCGGCCTGCAGTGCGCCCTGATCGCCCTGCTGGGGGCGCTGCTCGGGGCGGTCAACGGCTTCGTCCCGGCGGTGGGGCTGCTGAAGTCCCGGGCGAGCGGCTTCGGCGCCAAGCCTGCGCTGATCACCGCGCCGTGGGGGCAGCTGCTGCTGATCACCCTGGTGCTGCCGGTGCTGGCCGGGCTGCTCGCGGCGCTGCTCACCCGGTCGCGGGTCCGGCTGGGCCGGCGGCTCTCCTGACCGGCCGCTGAACGGCCGGCCGTCCCCTCCGGTCCGTCCCCGCGCGCCCGTCCCCGTCCGCCGGGGGCGGGCGCGCGCCGCCGCCGTGCGCCGGAGTCGGCGGGCGCCCCGCACCGGGCGCCCGTACCATGGGCGGGTTCGGCGGGCGGAAGGCGCCCGCGGCTGACGAGGGAGGGCCCGGCGGTGCTGCGCGGGTTGGGCGATCTGGAGGCCGAGATCATGGACCGGCTGTGGTCCTGGGGCCGGCCGGCCACTGTGCGCGAGGTCGTGGACGACCTGCAGCGGCAGCGCCCCGTCGCGTACACCACCGTCACCACGGTGGCCGACATCCTGCACACCAAGGGCTGGCTGCGCCGGGACAAGGTCGGCCGGGCCTGGGTGTACGAGCCGGCCTGCACCCGGGAGGCGTACACCGCGCAGCTGATGCACCAGGCCCTGGAGACCACCCCGGACCGGGCCGGCGCACTGCTGCACTTCGTCGAGGGGATCAGCGGTGACGAGGCCTCCGCCCTGCTGGCGGCGCTGGAGCAGGTGAAGGACCGGGGCACCGCGTGACCCTGGCGCTGCTCGGCCTCCACCTGGCCGTGACCGGGGCCCTGCTGCCCCGGTGGCTCACCCGTTCCGCCCGGCTCCAGGCGCGGCTCCAGACCCGGCCGACCGCCGCGGCGGCGCTCTGGCTGGCGCTGATGGCCTCGTTCCTGGTCGCGCTGCTGCTCGCGGCGCACCACACGGTGGAGCCGTTCGCCCACGAGCCGGCCGGTCTGGTCGGCCTCTTCCCGCACACCGAGCCGACCGGGCCCGTCCTCCCGCACACCCACGACTGGTGGCTGCTGGCCGCCGCCGGGGCCGTGCCCGGCACGGTGGTGGCGGCCGCCGGGGTGCGCGCCGGGCGGGTGCGGCGGCGGCACCGGGCGCTGCTGGACGTGGTCGCCGTCCGGGACGGGCGCTGGGACGCCCTGGTGCTGGAGCACGCCCGGCCCACCGTCTACTGTCTGCCGGGCCGCCGCTCCCGCGTGGTGCTGTCCCGCGGGGCGCTGCGCCTGCTCGACGAGCGGCAGCTGGCGGCGGCCGTGGCCCACGAGCACGGCCACCTCCGGGGCCGCCACCACCTGTTCCGGCTGCCGGCCGACACCTTCGCGCTGCTGTTCGGCCGGCTGCCGCTGGCCCGGCTCGGGCGGGCGCAGGTGGCGCTGCTGCTGGAGATGGCGGCCGACGACGCGGCGCTGGCGCGGGCGTCCCGCACCGAACTGGCCTCCGCGCTCTGCGTCCTGGCCACGTCCGCCGGGCCCCCGGAGGCCACGCTGGCGGTGGCCTCCACCGGCGTCCTGGCCCGGGTCCAGCGGCTGGCCCGGCCCGGCCCGGCCCACCGGCGCGACCGGCTCGCCTGGCGCACCGCCGTGCTGGCGGCCCCGCTGCTGCCCTACCTGCTGGCCTGCGCGCCGCATCCGTAGGAACCGACGGGCCCGGCGTCCGTCGGGCCCCGGCGTCCGTCGGGCCCCGGCGTCCGTCGGGCTTCGGGGCCCGACGGGCTTCGGGGCCCGACGGGCCTTGGGGACGCGCGGTGTCCCGGCCCGGCGGGACCCGCCGGGCGGGCTACGGCCGGACGGCGCCCATGTACGGCATCGCGGAGATCGGCAGCACCTCGATGTTCTTGCCGGTGCGCGGGGCGTGGATCATCTTGCCGTCGCCGATGTACAGGCCGACGTGGTGCAGGTCGTTGTAGAAGAAGACCAGGTCGCCGGGCTGGAGGTTGGCTCGGTCGACGTGCGGGCCGTCGTTCCACTGCGCCTGGGACGTCCGGGAGATCGTCACGCCCGCCGCGCGGTAGGCGGAGCTGGTGAGCCCGGAGCAGTCGAAGCTGGCGGGGCCGCTCTTGGCCCAGCCGTACGGCTTGCCGAGCTGGGCGGAGGCGAACTGGACGATGGCGGCGGCCCGGCCGCCGGCGGGCGGCGCCGGGGCGTTCATGTCGGGGCGCTCGGCGGAGCGGGAGGCACGGTCGGTGGCGGCCGCCCGCTGGGCCTCGGCCTTGGCCTTCTCGGCGGACTGCTGGGCGTTGATCTTGGCGCGGTCCTCGGCGCTGAGCTTGTTGAGCATCGCCTGGGCCGCGGCCAGCTTGGTCTGGATGTCCTTCTTCTGCTCGGCCAGCTGGGCGCCCACCGAGTCGAGCGCGGCGAGGGTGGCGGTGGCCTCGGCGCGGTCCTGGTCGAGCTTGCGCTGCTCGCCCTGGGCCTGCTTCAGCAGGTCGGCCTGGGAGCCGGCGACCTGGTTCTGCACCGCGGCCCGTTCCAGGTACCCCGCCGGGTCCGAGTCGAGCATCAGCTGGAAGGACGGGTCCATGCCGTTGCTGCGGTACTGGTCGGCGGCCACCGCGCCGAGCCGGGTGCGCAGTTCGTTCATCGCCTCCTGCCCGCGGGCCACCTTCTCCTGGATCCGGTTGGCCTCGCCCTGGAGCTTCTGCTGCTTCTCCTGGAAGCCGTTGTGGCGCTCGATGGCCTGCTCGGCCTCCTCGTTGAGCTGCTCCACCTGCTCCTTGACGGAGGCGAGGCTGGGGGTGGGCTCGGCGTTGGCGGTGCCGGCGCCGAACACCGCGCCGCCGGCCACGGCCGTCGTGAGGACCGCCAGGCGTGCCCGGCTCGGAGGGCTGGGCTTGCGGCGCTTTCCCATGGGCGATGGGCTCCTTCAGGGGGGTCAGGGCGCGGCCCCGGCAGCGGCCGGAGCAGGGTGAAGGACGGGCGGGGGCGCACGGGGGCGCACGGGGGAGGAGCTCCCCACCCACCTTCTTCGAAGTAACTTAATAGATGACCCGCGGGGTTCCGCAATCCCCCTTCCGCGACCCCCGCCCCCGACCCCCTCCCACGACCCGCGACACCACCTCTGACCTCGGGTGCCACCCGCTACGGCACTCCCCGCCGCCCGGAGTGCTAACGGTCCGCTAAATCGAGGGAAAGGTCACACGGGTCGCCCCTCCTGCGCGCCTGCGAACGAGCGCTAACCTGCGGACATGAAGGTCCCGCCCGAAGGGCTCCCCCTCGCCGCCGAGTTCCCGGCCGCGCACCGTGAGCAGTGGCAGCAGCTCGTCGAGGGCGTGCTGCGCAAGTCCGGCGCACAGCCCGCGGACGGCCCCGCCGCCGAGCAGGCGCTCACCACCGAGCTCCCGGACGGGCTGCGCGCCCGGCCGCTGTACACCGCCGACGACACCTCCGCCGAGCCCGGCTACCCGGGCTTCGCGCCCTTCGTGCGCGGCGGCCGGCCGCAGGGCTCCGCCGTCTCCGGCTGGGACGTCCGCCAGCGGCACGCCGACCCGGACCGCACCCGCACCAACGAGGCCGTCCTCGCCGACCTCGAGAACGGCGTCGGCTCGCTCTGGCTGGAGATCGGCGGCGACGCCCTCCCGGTCACCGCCCTGCCCGAGGCCCTCACCGGCGTGTACCTGGACCTGGCCGCCGTCGTCCTCGACGCCGGACCCGAATTCACCGCTGCCGCCGAGCAGTTGTTCACCCTGTACCAGGAGCGCGAGGTCTCCCCCGGCGCCGCCACCGGCAGCCTCGGCGCCGACCCGCTCGGCCTCCAGGCCCGCACCGGCGACACCGGGCGCACCGCCGCGCTGCTCGCCGAGGCCACCGCCCTCGCCACCCGCTGCGCCGCCGACCACCCCGGCCTGCGGGCGCTGACCGTCGACGCCCTGCCCTACCACGAGGCCGGCGCCTCCCCCGCGCAGGAGCTCGGCTGCGCCCTCGCCACCGGCGTCGCCTACCTGCGCGCGCTCACCGCCGCCGGGCTGTCCGTCGACGCCGCGCTCGGCCAGCTGGAGTTCCGCTACGCCGCCGACGCCGACCAGTTCCTCACCATCGCCAAGTTCCGCGCCGCGCGCCGCCTCTGGGCCCGCGTCGCCGAGGTGTCCGGCGCCTCCCCCGAGGCCTCCGCGCAGCGCCAGCACGCCGTCACCTCCCGGGTGATGATGACCGCCCGCGACCCGTGGGTGAACATGCTGCGCACCACCGTCGCCTGCCTCGCCGCCGGCGTCGGCGGCGCCGACGCCGTCACCGTGCTGCCCTTCGACAGCGCCCTCGGACTGCCGGACGCCTTCGCCCGCAGGATCGCCCGCAACACCCAGTCGATCCTGCTGGAGGAGTCCCACCTGGCCCGGGTGATCGACCCGGCCGGCGGCTCCTGGTACGTCGAACAGCTCGGCGAGGAGCTCGCCCGGGCCGCCTGGGCCTGGTTCCAGGAGATCGAGCAGGCCGGCGGCCAGCAGGCCGCGCTCGTCTCCGGCCTGGTCGGCGAGCGGATCGCCGCGACCTGGGCGCAGCGCTCCGTCAAGCTCGCCAAGCGGCGCGAACCCGTCACCGGCGTCAGCGAGTTCCCCCACCTCGACGAGCAGCCGCTGGTCCGCCGCCCGGCCCCGGCCGCCCCCGGCGGCGGCCTGCCGCAGGTGCGCCGCGCCGAGGCCTACGAGGCCCTGCGGGACCGCTCCGACGCCCACCTCGCCGCCACCGGCGCCCGGCCCGCGCTGTTCCTCGCCTCCATCGGCACCGCCGCCGCCCACACCGCGCGCACCACCTTCGCCGCCAACCTGTTCCAGGCCGGCGGCATCGCGACCACCGCCGCCGAGGGCGTCGACCCGGCCGCCCTCGCCGCGGCCTTCACCGCCTCCGGCGCCACCGTCGCCTGCCTCTGCTCCAGCGACGCGCTGTACGGCGAACACGCCGAGGCCGTCGCGGCCGCCCTCAGGGAGGCGGGCGCCCGCAGGGTGCTGCTGGCCGGCCGGCCCGCCACCGCCCCCGCCGGCGTCGACGACTTCGTCTTCGCGGGCGGCGACGCCGTCGCCACGCTGACCGGACTGCTGAACGAGATCACCGACGAGAGCAAGGTGGCGTGATGATCCCCGACTTCACCGGAATCGGGCTGGACGGCGACACCGCCCCGGACGTCACCGACGAGCAGTGGCAGGCCGCCTGGCGGCAGTCCACCGGCAAGGACGTCGACGAGCTCACCTGGGACACCCCCGAGGGCATCGGCGTCAAGCCGCTCTACACCCCGGCCGACCTCGACGGGCTCGACTTCCTGCAGACCTACCCGGGCGTCGCCCCGTACCTGCGCGGGCCCTACCCGACCATGTACGTCAACCAGCCGTGGACCGTCCGCCAGTACGCCGGCTTCTCCACCGCCGAGGAGTCCAACGCCTTCTACCGCCGCAACCTCGCGGCCGGCCAGAAGGGCCTCTCCGTCGCCTTCGACCTGCCGACCCACCGCGGCTACGACAGCGACCACCCGCGCGTCACCGGCGACGTCGGCATGGCGGGCGTCGCCATCGACTCCATCTACGACATGCGCCAGCTCTTCGACGGCATCCCGCTCGACCGGATGTCGGTGTCGATGACCATGAACGGCGCCGTGCTGCCCGTTCTCGCGCTGTACATCGTGGCCGCCGAGGAACAGGGCGTACCGCCCGAGAAGCTGGCCGGGACCATCCAGAACGACATCCTCAAGGAGTTCATGGTCCGCAACACCTACATCTACCCGCCGCAGCCGTCGATGCGGATCATCTCGGACATCTTCGCGTACACCTCGCAGAAGATGCCCCGGTACAACTCGATCTCCATCTCCGGCTACCACATCCAGGAGGCCGGGGCCACCGCCGACCTGGAGCTCGCCTACACCCTGGCCGACGGCGTCGAGTACCTGCGCGCCGGCCTGGACGTCGGCCTGGACGTGGACGCCTTCGCGCCGCGGCTGTCGTTCTTCTGGGCGATCGGCATGAACTTCTTCATGGAGGTCGCCAAGCTCCGCGCGGCCCGGCTGCTCTGGGCCAAGCTGGTCAAGCAGTTCGACCCCAAGAACGCCAAGTCGCTGTCCCTGCGCACCCACTCGCAGACCTCCGGCTGGTCGCTCACCGCCCAGGACGTGTTCAACAACGTCACCCGCACCTGCGTCGAGGCGATGGCCGCGACCCAGGGGCACACCCAGTCGCTGCACACCAACGCCCTCGACGAGGCACTCGCGCTGCCCACCGACTTCTCCGCCCGCATCGCGCGCAACACCCAGCTGCTGCTCCAGCAGGAGTCCGGCACCTGCCGCGTCATCGACCCGTGGGGCGGCTCCGCGTACGTCGAGAAGCTCACCCACGACCTGGCCCGCCGGGCCTGGGAGCACATCCAGGAGGTCGAGGCCGCCGGCGGCATGGCCAAGGCCATCGACGCGGGCATCCCCAAGCTCCGCGTCGAGGAGGCCGCCGCCCGCACCCAGGCCCGCATCGACTCCGGCCGCCAGCCCGTCATCGGCGTCAACAAGTACCGGGTCGACAGCGACGAGCAGATCGAGGTCCTCAAGGTCGACAACTCCTCGGTGCGCGCCCGCCAGGTCGAGAAGCTGCGGCGGCTCCGCGAGGAACGCGACGAGGCCGCCACCCAGGACGCGCTGCGCGCCCTGACCCGCGCCGCCGAGGCCGGCCCGCAGCGCGGCGGCTCCCTCGACGGCAACCTGCTGCACCTGGCCGTCAACGCCGCCCGCGCCAAGGCCACCGTCGGCGAGATCTCCGACGCCCTCGAGAAGGTGTACGGCCGCCACTCCGGCCAGATCCGTACCATCTCCGGTGTGTACCGAGACGAAGCCGGCCCCTCCGCCCCCCTCCAGCGCACCCGCGACCTCGTCGAGCGGTTCGAGCGCGCCGAGGGCCGCCGCCCGCGCATCCTGGTCGCCAAGATGGGCCAGGACGGGCACGACCGCGGTCAGAAGGTCATCGCCACCGCCTTCGCCGACCTCGGCTTCACCGTCGACGTCGGCCCGCTGTTCCAGACCCCGGACGAGGTCGCCCGCCAGGCCGTCGAGGCCGACGTCCACATCGTCGGCGTCTCCTCGCTGGCCGCCGGGCACCTCACCCTCGTCCCCGCGCTGCGCACCGCGCTCGCCGAGGCCGGCCGGGAGGACATCACCATCGTCGTCGGCGGGGTCATCCCCCCGCAGGACTTCGACGCGCTGTACGAGGCCGGCGCGGCGGCCGTCTTCCCGCCCGGCACCGTCATCCCCGACGCCGCCTACGACCTGCTGAAGTCGCTGGCGGCCGACCTCGGCCACGAGCTGTGAGCCGCTGACCCGATGCCACCCCGGACGATCGACCTCGACCAGTACGCCGACGGTGTCCTGGACGGCTCACGCGCCTGGATCGCACGCGCCGTCACCCTCGTCGAGTCCAGCCGGCCCGACCACCGGGCGCTCGCCCAGCAGCTGCTCCAGCGGCTCCTCCCGCACGCGGGAGGAGCCGTCCGGGTCGGCATCACCGGCGTGCCCGGCGTCGGCAAGTCCACCTTCATCGACTCCTTCGGCACCATGCTCACCGGGCAGGGCCACCGGGTCGCGGTCCTCGCCGTCGACCCGACGTCCAGCCGCACCGGCGGCTCCATCCTCGGCGACAAGACCCGGATGGAACGCCTCGCCGTCGACCCGCACGCCTTCGTCCGCCCCTCGCCGACCTCCGGGACGCTCGGCGGCGTCGCCAAGGCCACCCGGGAGTCCATGGTGGTCATGGAGGCCGCCGGCTACGACGTGGTGCTGATCGAGACGGTCGGCGTCGGCCAGTCCGAGACGACGGTGGCGGGAATGGTCGACACCTTCCTGCTGCTCAGCCTGGCCCGCACCGGCGACCAGCTGCAGGGCATCAAGAAGGGCGTGCTGGAGCTCGCGGACGTCATCGCCGTGAACAAGGCCGACGGCCCGCACGAAACCGACGCCAAGGCCGCCGCCCGCGAACTCTCCGGCGCCCTCAGGCTGTTGCAGCCCCCGGACGCCGCGTGGACCCCGCCCGTCCTCACCTGCAGCGGGCGCGACGGCGCCGGCCTCGACGTGCTGTGGGAACGGCTGCAGCAGCACCGCAAGGTGCTGGACGCCACCGGCGCGCTGGCGGCGAAGCGGCGGGAGCAGCAGGTCGAGTGGACCTGGTCCATGGTCCACGACCAGCTCTTCGCACGGCTGCACGAACACCCCGAAGTGCAGCGCCTCGCGCCCGAGTTGGAGTCTCGGGTCCGGGCCGGCACCCTACCGGCCGGGCTGGCCGCGCAGCAGCTCCTCGACGGCTTCTTCGGCACCGGGCACCAGGGGGCATAGCACGTGGCCACCATCGTCCGGGACGTCCCGGTCGACGCCCCCGCGGACCGGGTCTGGGACGCCGTCCGGGACGTCGGAGCCGTCCACCGGCGACTCATCCCCGGCTACGTCCTCGACACCCGCGTCGAGGGAGACGTACGGCACCTCACCATGCCCGGCGGCACGGTCATCCGCGAGCTGATCGTCAGCGTCGACGACGCCCTGCGCCGCCTCGCGTACTCCGCCGTCGAGGGCTTCACCCTCCCCCTCACCCACCACCACGCCTCCTTCCAGGTCGTCACCGAGGACGACGCCCGCTGCCGCCTCGTCTGGACCACCGACGTCCTCCCGCACGAGCTGGCCGACCAGGTCCGCCTCCGGGTCACCCGCGGCGCCCAGGTCATGAAGGCCACCCTGGAGGCGCCGGTCACGGCACCGTGGCCACAAGGGCCGCAACCGTAGGCCACAGAGGCCACCGGACCGGGCCGGGCGCTCCTGGACGGCCTTGTGCCGCCCCGCCCCCCGACCGCGGGAGGCGCGGCGTGACGGCACCATGCGGTCAGACCGGCCTCGCCGCCGCAACGGCATCCGTATACAACTCGCTGGTCAAGTCCTCTTCCCCGATACCTAGTTCGGCCAGGACGGCACGGACCGAACCGAGCGCCGGCACGAGGTCCGCCTCCGCGGCAGCCAGCGTCTCCACCTCGATGAACGTCGCACCGTCCAGCTCCGGTACACGGACGAGGGTGGCCAGCAGACCGCGCCCGTCACGCCGGAAACCGTAGTTGCGACACCGCTTCTCGAAGGCGATCCGCGGAACGAAGCCCAGGCCCCGCACGATCTCGTGGATCGCGTCGGCATCCTCGACCCTGGTCTCCGCCTCCGGCTTCGACCCGGAGGCCTCGTCCACCCGGGCGCCCTTGTAGGTGAGCACGGTACGCGTGGCGTCCGGGCTGTGCACCGTACGGATCCGCAGCTCGCGGTCGGCCCCCATCAGGCTCCCGTCCGGCACGTCGTAGTACGTGTCGCGGTAGACCTCCGCCCGACCCGCACCGTAGCGATCCTCGAGCTGCTCGAGCACGCCCTCCGGGTCGCGAACGACCGCCTTGAGCTCCGCCTCGATCGCCATGATGCTCCCTCCGTCAGAACACGCGCTCGGCACTGTCCACCATCACCTCGAACTGGCGACGCCAACCCCGGTAGAGGGGACCGTGCGGGGTGGGCAGCACCTTATAGGTTGCCGACTCGTGCCCTTCCCAATCCGCGTCGAACGATCCGACGAAGAGCGTGCGATCCAGCCTGATGGTCCGCCACACCGGGAGGGTGCAGTACCGGTACAGCTCGACCCGCCCGACCCGGGAGAGCTCCCGCAGTCGGGCTTCTGCCAGCCGGATACCTCCGACGAGGGAGGCAGTGGACTCGCCGATCTCGGCCGCCCGAACGGCAACGGCCGGCGACTCCGGATCCAGGAGCAATACCCGTAGGCGGGGCGCGGACTCACCGTCGCCGCCCAGGTGTCGGCGCAGCAAGGAGTCTCGTAGGGCGAGGAGGCCAAGGCCGCGAACGGCAAGGACGTCCAGTTCGGTTGCCGACCTCGCCGCCTGCTGGATCTCGGCGGTCGCCGACGCCTGTTCGCTGTATACGCGCACGATTTCGGGAAACGCGGCCAGGTCGAAAGCCGTTCCGGGAACACGTCGACGGTCCGATCTCGGCGCCAGGCCCATGAGACGGCGCGCGTCGTCCGGGAGGTTGAGTCCGTCGGCGATCCGCTCGAAGACCTCCATCTTCGTGACCAGTCGGCGACCGTTGATGATCTCGTTCACCCGGCCTTGCGTCATTCCCACCTGGACCGCCAGGCGGGCCTGACTTGCCCCGCTGTGGTGCTGCACGTAGCGGAACAGAGCGGCAACGTCACGGTCGCGCAGTGCGTGCCGCGCCTGCTCGTTCTGCCAGGCCAGGTCGGGCAGCCTGATCGGCTCGAGTGCGGTTCCCATGGGGTGCGCCCCTGTCGGTCGATCCATCCCAGAGTGAGATTACCCCTTGGATATCGGCATTCACGGTCAGTGACCCGATCCTGGAGGAGTGACCGCTGCACGAGCGCCTCTCGGCGCCCTGCACCCAACTCGCCGGCGCTGCATCGGTCATGGCAATCGACCGCGTCAGCATGAGGAGCATCGTCATGAGCACTCCCCCGCCCAAACCGCCCTCGCCTCCGGCACCGCCCGGACCGGGGCCGGTGTTCCCGGTCAGCGGTAGGGCCGGCAGCACCACGACCACGACCGTCACGCCCATCAGGTAGGAGGCACCCATGGGATGGGGAACCGGCAAGGGCGGGAGCTCCGGAGGCGGCAGTGGCGCCAATGACGGCGGCCAGGGGAGCCATGCGGGCAAGAAGGACTTCGGCACGGCCACGTCGAACCCGGACACCTCGTCCGGTTCGAAGACCGGCAAGCACGGAAAGGCGGGCGGCAAGGGCAAGTGACCACTGACCGGAGCGTCCCGGAGCAGGCCGGCACGTCCGGCCTGCTCCGGGCCGTCACCCACTTCCTCGGGCACGAGGTGGCTCCCGAGTGGCGCAGGGCTGCCGAGGCTACGCCGCGCCACCTCTTCCTCCCCGATCGGATCTGGATCGACGACGACCTGACCCCCTGTGACCGTCAGCAGGAGCCGGAGCGCTGGTTCGCGGCCGCCTACGAGGACGCGCCCGTCGTGACACAGCTCAACGACGGGCGAGAACCGGCGGACCTGACCGACGCCCTGCCGTCCTCCTCGGCCTCGGCGCCGGCGATCGTGTTCGCGATGCTCGAACTCCTCGACCTCGCAGCCGGGATGCGGGTCCTGGAGATCGGCACCGGCACCGGGTTCAACGCCGCGCTGCTCTCCCACCGGCTGGGCGACGTGAACGTGACCACGGTCGAGATCGACCCCGCCGTCGCGGAGGCCGCGCGTTCCAACCTCAAGACGGCCGGCTATGCCCCGGCCGTCGCCTGCGGAGACGGAACCCTGGGCTGGGTCCCCGAAGCCCCGTACGACCGGGTGATCGCCACCTGCTCGGTCGAGCGGATCCCGTACTCCTGGGTCTCCCAGACCAGGCCCGGTGGTGCGGTGCTCGCGCCCTGGCAGAACCCGTGGATCTGTGGCGGCCTGCTCCGTCTCACCGTCGAGGACCACGGCACCGCCACGGGCCGCTTCACTCCCGACAGCGCCTTCATGCTGATGCGTACCCAACGCCGCGACCTGTTCCTCTTTCGGGACGTGGTCATGGACGAGCACGTCCCGGATGAGTGCACGACCGCCCTCTCCCCCTGGGCAGTCGCCGACTCCGCGTTCGAGACCCAGTTCGCGCTCGGCCATCGCCTGGGTGACCTCTGGTACGCCTGGCACCACGACCCGCACCTCGACGATGTGGACACCCGCCTCTGGGTGTCCACGACGAGCGGCGATTCCTGGGCGGCCGTCGACTGGGACGGCACGCAGAACACCGAGCGGTACACGGTGTGGCAGCACGGTCCGCGGCGGGTGTGGGAGGAGGTCGAGACGGCCCACGCGTGGTGGCTCGACAACGGCCGCCCCGGGCCGGACCGGCTGGGCCTGACCGTCACGGCCGAGGGTCAGACCGCCTGGCTCGACGACCCAGAGAACGCGTGGCCCTTGCCCTAGGCGGCAGCACGCCCCCGCGTGATCCGAGGCCTGCTGCACGACGAACGCAGCAGGCCTGCACGCCCCCATGAAGCCGGACCGTGCGGCCTCTTCCCGCGGGGAGGCCGGAGCCTCAGGGGGTGGACTGGACGGGGAAGCCGGTGGGGCGGCCCTGGTCCTTCAGCCAGGTGAGGACCTGGTCGAGGGCTTCGACGGTCTGCTGGCGGTCGCCGCCGCCGTCGTGGAAGAGGATGGTCGGGCCGAGGCGCATCTCCTTCTTGACGGTGGCGACGATGGTGGCGGTGCCGGGCTTGTCGAAGTCCTTGGAGTCGACGTTCCAGCCGAGCGGGCGCAGGCCGTTCGCGGCGGCGATGCGCCGGCTGTCGGGGGTGAACGAGCCGCCGGGGGCCCGGTAGTAGAGCACCTTGGCGCCGCCCGCGGCGTCCTCGATCATCTTCTTCGCGTCCAGGATCTGCTTCTCCTGGTAGGCGACGGGCTTCTTGTCCATGGAGGTGTCGTGGTCCACGGTGTGGTCGCAGAGCCGGTGGCCGGCCGCGACGACCTGCTTGACGAGGTCGGGGTGGGCCTTGGCCTGCGGGCCGATCATGCAGAACGTCGCCTTGACGCCGTGCCGCTTGAGCACGTCGAGGACCTTCGGGGTCCAGGTGGGGTCGGGGCCGTCGTCGATGGTGATGTTGGCGGCGTTGCCTCCGCTCTCGGAGGCGTGGGCTATGCCGTCGGGTATGCCGCCCTGCTGGGTGCCGCCGTCGCCGCCCTGGGCTCCGTCCCCGCCGTGGGAGCCGTCCCCGCCGGTGCCGCCGGCGGCGGAGCCCTGTCCGTGGGCGATGTCCTGCCGGGGTGCGCTGTCCGAGTCGGTGAGGGTCGCGACCCCCCAGACACTGGCGGTCAGGGCGAGGGCGGCCACGGCGATGGCCACCCGACTGCCGCTCAGGTCCTGCATGCGCGCTTTGACGTCCATCGTCCGACCGCTCCCCCGCCTGTGTGCGAACTCTTCGAGGGTGATGACGTGAGCCGGGTCGGCGGGGTTCCACGGATTCGCGCGTCGTTCCGAACGGAGGGCGACGACGGGCCCCGGGCCGTGGGAGGTGACGGGGCGACGGGGCGACGGGCACCGGCGACGGGGAGGGCCCCGGACCGCCCGACCGGTCCGGGGCCCTCCCGCTCACCCGGTGAGGGTCAGGCGCCCTGGACGGCCGCGAAGCGGGCCGACACGTCCTGCCAGTTGACGACGTCCCACAGGCGGGTGACGTAGTCGGGGCGGACGTTGCGGTACTGCAGGTAGTACGCGTGCTCCCAGGCGTCGAAGGCGAGCAGCGGGGTGGTGCCCTGGCCGACGTTGCCGTGGTGGTCGTAGACCTGCTCGACGATCAGGCGCTTGCCGAGCGGCTCCCAGGAGAGGATGCCCCAGCCGGAGCCCTGGACGCCGGTGGTGGCGGTGGTGAGCTGCTTCTTGAAGGCCTCGAAGCTGCCGAAGTGCTCGGTGATGGCGTCGGCGAGCTCGCCCTCGGGGCGGTCGCCGCCCTCCGGGGAAAGGTTCTGCCAGAACAGCGAGTGCAGCACGTGGCCGGACAGGTGGAAGGCGAAGGTCTTCTGCAGGCCGACCAGGCCGCCGAGCTGGTCCTTGTCGCGCGCCTCGGCGAGCTGCTCCAGGGTGTCGTTGGCGCCCTTGACGTAGGCGGCGTGGTGCTTGGAGTGGTGGAGCTCCAGGATCTCGGCCGACATCGCCCGCTCGAGTGCGGAGTAGTCGTACGGCAGGTCGGGAAGCGAGTAGGTGCCCATCAGGACACGGCCCCTTTCGGCGGGTTGAACGGTGGTGATCGTGCCGGCACCACACTATTGCGTATGAGTTGCAGGAACGAACTATGGGCTCCTGCTTATTCCTCACGTCACGGGGCGTCACGGGAGGCCGCCGGGTTCCCGCGGGTCATCAGGGGTCGAACCGGAACGAAGGGGACGCCCGGGCGCCGGGGCCGGCCTGACGGCACGTCCGCCCCGACAACGGTTCGGTCTCGCCGGGCGGAAATTCACACCCGGGCCTTCCCCCGGTCGCCAGCCTGTGACATTTTACATGTCACACATCAGGCGATCGTGTGTCCCCAACCACACGACGACCCTCAACGGCCCCGGAGGCCCCCACAGATGCGTCCCTTCCGGATATCCACGGCGCAGGCGCGCAAGCTGCCCGCGCTCGGTGCCGCGTTCTTCCTCGCACTCGGCCTGTTCGCACCGCAGGCCCACGCGGCCGGCGGTGGCGGCTCCACGCCGGTCACCACCCCGGCCGCGGCCGCCAGGACGGCCACCAAGGCCGCCGGCGCATCGGCCGCGCCGCAGGCGATCCCCGTGCCCAAGTCGCCCGACACGCCCAAGGACCCCCGCCCGCTGGCCGCGGACTCCCAGGGCAAGGCCAAGGCCCCGAGCGCGGGCAGTGCCGTCGGCACGGGCACCGCCGCCAAGGCGCCGAAGCAGTTCTCGGCCGCCGCGGCCGGCACCGGCTGCGACGTCTCCGCCTTCACCGGCACCTCCGGCGCCGCGCTGGTCCAGCAGGTCAAGGCCGCGAGCCTGGACTGCGTCAACTCGCTGTTCACGCTGACCGGCAACGACGCCAGGGGCGCCTTCAACGAGGCCCAGATGGTGACCGTCGCCAACGCCCTGCGCGACGTCGCACCGAGCTACCCCGGGGACGACTCGACCGCGGCCGGGCAGCTGGTGCTGTTCCTGCGCGCCGGCTACTACGTCCAGTGGTACCACTCGGACGTCGTCGGCCAGTACGGCACCGCCCTGCAGGGCGCGATCCGCGGCGCCCTCGACGGGTTCTTCGCCGCCCCGCACAGCAAGGACGTCACCGAGGCCAACGGCCAGACCCTCGCCGAGGCCGTCACGCTGATCGACAGCGCCCAGGAGAACGCCCGCTACACCGGCGTCGTCAAGCGCCTGCTGGCCGGCTACACCAGCACCTGGACCGGCTCGATGGCCACCGCCGTCGCCAACACCGAGACCGTCATCTCGCGCGGCTTCGACCTGCCGGCCTTCACCGCCGCGCTGCAGGCCGACCCGGACTTCGCCACCACCATGGCCTCGTTCGTCACCCGCAACGCCTCGCAGCTCAACGGCGGTGACCTGGTCACCTCGATCGGCATCCAGATCGGCAACCTGCTCGTCACCGACGCGCTCAAGGCCCAGGGCCGCCCGATCGTCAAGGACCTGGTCAACCGCTACCCGCTGGTCGGGGCGACCGGTCCGCTCACCATGAACCTGGTCTGGTTCGCGGAGAACAAGGACGCCGGCAACTGCGCCTACTACGGCACCTGCGACCTGCCGACCCGGCTCGTCCCGCTCGTGCTGACCGTCGACCACACCTGCAACGCCAACCTGCGCATCCGCGCCCAGGACATGACCGCGCAGCAGCTCGCCGACACCTGCACCAGCCTCGTCAACCAGGACCAGTTCTTCCACAAGGTGGTCAAGGACAACGGCCCGGTCGCCAACGACAACAACACCAGCCTCGAGGTCGTCGTCTTCGACGACTACTACAACTACAGCCTCTACGCCTGGCTGATGTACCACATCGCGGTCGACAACGGCGGCATGTACGAGGAGGGCAAGCCCGACGCGGCCGGCAACCAGGCCCGCTTCATCGCCCACGAGGCGTCCTGGCTGCGCCCGTCCTTCCAGATCTGGAACCTCAACCACGAGTACACCCACTACCTCGACGGCCGCTACGACTTCTACGGCGACTTCGACGCCGGGATGACCACCCCCACCATCTGGTGGGTCGAGGGCCTCGCCGAGTACGTCTCGTACAGCTACCGGGGCGTCCACTACGACGACGCCGTCGCCCAGGCCGGCAAGGGCACCTACGCGCTGAGCACCCTGTTCGACAGCACCTACGACAACGCGGACTCGACCCGGATCTACAACTGGGGCTACCTGGCCGTCCGTTACATGCTCCAGTCGCACCCGCAGGACGTCGACGCGCTGCTCGCCAAGTACCGCGTCGGGGACTGGAACGGCGCCCGCGCCATCCTCAAGAACACCATCGGCACCTCGTACGACGCCGACTTCGCCGCCTGGCTCAAGGCCTGCGCCGCCGACAACTGCGGCTCGCTGCCGACCAACCAGGCCCCGCTCTGCAGCGCCGCCGACACCCGGCAGTTCGACAAGAACTGCCGCCGGGACAACGTCGCCGCCACCACCGGCAACTACAGCTACAGCTTCCTGTACCTGCCGGCCGGGGTGAAGCAGCTGACCATCACCACCGCCGGCGGCACCGGCAACGCCGACCTGTACTACAACGGCGGCGCCTGGGCCACCACCGGCGCCAACCTCGCCAGGTCCACCAACGCCGGGAACGGCGAGACGCTCACCGTCGCCAACCCGCCGTCCGGCTGGGTGTACTTCAGCCTCTACGGGCAGCAGGGCTTCAGCGGCGTGACCGTCACCACCACGTACAACTGACCTTCACCGCACGAAGGGTGGGCCCCGCGGCGACGCGGGGCCCACCCGCTTCCGGCACCTGCCGTCCGGCACCCGCTTTCCGGCACCCGCCGGTCGGCACCCCGCCGGTCGGCACCGCCCTTCGGCGTCGCGCCGTCAGTCCGCCGCCGGCCGCTCCCCCGCCGACCAGGCCACCAGCGGCGGACGCACCGCGGCGCACAGCGGGTGCCCCTTGGCGTCCGTCAGCCGCAGCCGGGCCACCAGCAGACCGCCCGCCACGGCCGCCTCGACCGTCTCCCGGTCGACCGCCGCCAGCATCAGCTTCGCCCGACGGAACAGCGACCAGCCGTCGCCGTCCCCGGTCACCCAGTTGAGGTAGACGAACCGGCCGCCGGGGCCGCCCTGGACGTAGCGACCGGTGATGTCCGCCCCGCCGCCCGGCAGCGGCCTCGCCTCGCACTCCAGCGACCAGCCGGCGCGCGCCGCGTCACCGGGGTGCAGGTCGAGCAACTCGGCCGGGCGCCCCCGGCGTTGGACGGCGACGTGGATGTCGCGGTAGCCCGGGAATCCCGGGGTGGCGCCGCACTCGCGCCCCGGCAGGTCGGTGGCCTCGATCCTCAGCTCCATACCGCCATCCTCCCTCACGCCGGCTCCCCGGTCCGCTGGGCGGGGACGGCGCGGTCCCGCTGGAGGTCCAGCAGTTCGCGGAACAGCCCGTCCGGGCAGGCGGCCAGCTCGGCCCAGGTGCCGGTCTGCACGATCCGGCCGGCGTCCATCACGATCACCCGGTCGGCCACCACCGCGTTGGCGATGTTGTGGGTGACGAGGAGGGTGATCCGCCCGGGGGCGAGGGCGCGCAGCGCGTGCAGGATGCGGTGCTCGGCGCGCGGGTCCAGGTCCGAGGTCGGCTCGTCCAGGATCAGCAGACCCGGGCTGCGCACCGTGCGGTACAGCGCCCGGGCGACGGCCGCGCGCTGCCAGCCGCCGCCGGACAGCTCGGCCCCGCCCCACCAGCCCTGGGCGAGCAGGGTGCGCCAGCCCGAGCGCAGCCGCGACACCACCTCGTCGAAGCCGGTCCGGGCCGCCGCCAGCTCCACGTCCGCCATCAACCGGTCGGTGAGGTGCCCCAGGTGGATGTTCTCGGCCGCCCCGAGCGGCCAGCGGGCGAACTCCTGCGGCACCCGGGCCACCCGCGCCCACATCCCCTCGGCGTCCAGCTCCTCGACCGGCACGCCGTCCCAGCTGATCCGGCCGGACTGCGGCAGGTAGAGGCCGGCGAGCAGCTTCAGCAACGTCGACTTCCCGCTGCCGTTCTGGCCGATCACCGCGACCACCTCCCCGGCCCGCAGGGTCATGCTGACGCCGCGCAGCGCCGGCTCCTGCTGCTCGCCGGGGTAGACGTGGCCGAGGTCCACGACCTCGACCAGCCGCGGCGCTCCGGGCAGCAGCCGGCCGCGCCGGATCCGATGGCCGCCGGCCTCGTCCAGGAAGGTGAAGTAGTCGTCCAGGTAGAGGCCCATCCGGTAGAGCCGGGCGCCGTTGCCGACCAGGCCCTGCAGGCCGGACGACGCGGTGCGCAGCGCGAAGGTGGCCGTTCCGGCGGCGGCCAGGTCGATCCGCCCGCTCGCCACCAGGTAGAGCAGGGCGCCCCAGATCAGCGCGTGGCCCGCCCCGGTGCCGAGCGCGGCCAGCAGTGACACCTTCGCCGCCTCCCGGGTGGCCCGGTCGGTCGCCTCGACGATCTTGGCCTCCGCCCGGCGGTACTTCGCCATCAGGAACGGGGTGACCTGGTCCGAACGGACCTGGTCGGCACGGGTCTTGTCGACCAGGAACCAGCGGTAGACGCGCAGCGCCCCGCGGTCCTCGTTGGTGGTCACCGCGGCCAGGTAGTGGATCCGCGCGGTCCTCACGGCGGCCACCCCGGTCGGCACCGAGCCGAGCAGCAGCAGCGGCACCAGCCAGGGGTGGAGGGTCGCCAGGACGCCGGCCGCGGCCGCCAGCGAGACCGTGGAGGCGATCACGTCCTGGGCGTTCGACAGCAGGTCGGGCGTGGTCGAGGCGCCGCGGTCGGCGGCCTCCCACTGCTCGTTGTACGCGGGCTCGTCGTACGCCTTCAGCTCGGCCGCGCACCCGGCGGCGATCAGCGCCAGCTCCGCCTCCCGGGTGATCCGCGGCGACACCCGGCCGGACAGGCCGACCACCGCGATCCCCAGCACGGCGCGCAGCCCCGCGGACGCGGTCAGCAGCAGCAGCGACGGCGCGGCCACCCGCAGGTGCTCCCCCACCGGGCCCGCCACCAGCAGCGCGTCCAGGGTGCCGGTGGTGGCGTACAGCGCGAGCGCACCGAACACGCCTGCGAGGGCCTGGCAGACCAGCAGCAGCACGGTCGACACCCGGTCGGCCGACCAGGCCAGCGCCAGCGCCCGACGCACCAGGTGGGGCAGGCGGCGCAGCATCGCGCCGGCGGACATCGAGGCGCCGGCCCGGGCCCGGCGGTCGCCGGGGAACCGCAGGCGCAGCTCCTCCTCGTGCTGGTCGTCGTGCTGGTCCTCGTGGTGCTCGTCCGGCTGTTCCGCGGGGTGCTCCTCGGGCCGGTGCTCCGGCGGGGCTTCGGTACGGGGTTCGGCGGGTTTCACGAACTGCTCGGACACGGTGGCTCCCTGCTCCCTGGTACGGCGGCCTGCGGCCGCGGCGGATCCGCACGCGGGCAGCCCTCACCGCCGGACGGGCGTGGCGGGGCGGCAGCGGTGCCGGTGGGCACTCTGCGAAGGGGCGGGCTGCCGGTGCGGACCCCGATCCTGGCAGCGGTCCGCGGGGCCGCCCGGCGTGTCCCGGCCGGTCTCACTCGATCCGGGCGATTCCGTGTCGGCGACGGCGAGTTGGTGGCGGCCGATCACCGGAAGCGTCCGCGGACACCGGGGCTGCGCGGCCGGGCGCCGGGGCATCCGGACGAGCCCGCTGATCCCGCCGACCGGATGCGGCGGGAGGTTCCGGCGGTACCGATCAGTTGGCGGACGTGGTCCTCCGGACGCGGGCGGCCACCCTGCCTCGGGCGATCGCCGGGAGCCGTCAGGAGGGCGTCGGGAGCCGTCAGGAGGGCGCCCGGGCGGGTGGACCGCCGGACGCCGCCGGCGGTGGCCCAGGCCTGTCCGGAATCCGGGCGGCGGCGGGCGCCCCGGCCGGGCCCCTGGTGCGAACGGGCCCGGCCCGGTCAGGCCCCGCCGCCCGTCGCTCCTGTGGCCGGGCCGGGCACCGAGGGTCACGATGGGAACCCGGACACCCCCGTGGCCGCACCCGGCCCCGGCCCGAACGGAGTGCGATGAGCGACCAGCACAACGTCGTCCTGCTGACCCTTCCGAGCGCCGACGCGTGGCGCCCGGCCTTCGACGAGGCGCAGCGGCTGCCGGGCCTGCGACAGGCGGCGGCCCTGGAGCGCAGCGCCGACGGGCTGCTGGAGGTCCGGGACACCTTCACCAAGGGCGCGGGCGTCACGACCGTCGGGTCCGGCGTCCTCGGCGGCCTGGTCGGGATGCTCGGCGGCCCGATCGGCGTCCTGCTGGGCTTCGCCGCGGGCGCGGCGATCGGCAACGCCGCCGAGGAGCACTACGCGACGGAGGGCGGCGCCGGGCTGATCATGCTGTCGCCGCGCGTCCCGGACGGCGGCGCCATGCTCGTCCTGGAGCTCCGGGAGGCCTCCCCCGGCCCGGCCGACGAGCTGGCCGCCGGGCACGGGGCCACCGTCGAGCGCATCGACGCGCAGACCTTCACCGAGCAGCTCCGGGCCGCCCAGCACAAGGCCGAGGAGCAGCGGGCCGCGGAGGGGCAGGCCGCGGCGGAGACCGGAACTGCGGCGGCCCCGGAGGGGCCCGCCGGGGAGCGGAAGGCCGCCGACGACGCCTGAGCACCCGCCCCGGCCCGCCGCCGCGCCGCCGTGCCGCCCGGACGCACGACGGGGCCCGGGGGCGAACCCCCGGGCCCCGTCCCGCGTCGAGCGGGAACCCACCGCCGTGACCACCCGGCCGTGATCACCGGGCTGTGACCACCCGGCCGTGACCACTCAGCCGGAGTCACCCGGCCGGCAACACCCGATCGTGATCACTCCACCGCGATCAGACCAGGTCGAACCGGTCCAGCTCCATGACCTTGGCCCAGGCCGCGACGAAGTCCGTCACGAACTTCGCCCCGGCGTCGTCGCTCGCGTAGACCTCGGCGACGGCGCGCAGTTCGGAGTTGGAGCCGAAGACCAGGTCGGCCCGGCTGCCGGTCCACCGGACCGCGCCGCTCGCGTCGCGGCCCTCGAAGGTGTGCGCGTCCTCGGACGTGGCCTTCCAGCTGGTGTCCAGGTCGAGCAGGTTGACGAAGAAGTCGTTCGTCAGCGCCCCGGGGGTGTCGGTGAGGACGCCCAGCGCGGACTGCCCGTGGTTGGCGCCCAGCACCCGCAGACCGCCAACGAGCACGGTCAGTTCGGGGGCGCTGAGGCTCAGCAGGTTGGCCTTGTCGAGGAGCAGGAACTCGGCCGGCAGGCGGTTGCCCTTGCCGACCCAGTTGCGGAAGCCGTCGGCCGTGGGCTCCAGCGCGGCGAAGGAGTCGACGTCGGTGAGCTCCTGGGTGGCGTCCACCCGGCCCGGGGTGAACGGCACCTCGACGGCGTGGCCGGCCGCCTCGGCGGCCTGCTCGACACCGACGGCGCCCGCCAGCACGATCAGGTCGGCCAGCGAGACCTGCTTCGCCCCGGCCCGTCCGTTGAACTCCTGCTGCACGCCCTCCAGGGTGCGCAGCACCGCGGCCAGCCGGTCGGGCTCGTTGACCTCCCAGCCGATCTGCGGCTGGAGCCGGATCCGGGCGCCGTTGGCACCGCCGCGCTTGTCGCTGCTGCGGAAGGAGGAGGCGGCCGCCCAGGCGGTGGAGACCAGCTCGGCCACCGACAGGCCGGTGGCGGCGATCCGCTGCTTGAGGTCGGCGACGTCGGCGGCGTCGACCGCCTGGTAGGTGGCGGCCGGCAGCGGGTCCTGCCACAGCAGCACCTCGCTCGGTACCTCGGGGCCGAGGTAGCGCACCACCGGGCCCATGTCACGGTGGGTGAGCTTGTACCAGGCGCGGGCGAACGCGTCGGCGAGCTGGTCGGGGTTCTCCAGGAAGCGCCGGGAGATCGGCTCGTAGATCGGGTCGAAGCGCAGCGAGAGGTCGGTGGTGAGCATCACCGGGGCGTGCTGCCGGGCCGGGTCGTGCGCGTCCGGGACGGTGCCCGCGCCGGCGCCGTCCTTGGGCTTCCACTGGTGGGCGCCGGCGGGGCTCTTGGTGAGCTCCCACTCGTAGCCGAACAGCGTCTCGAAGAAGCTGTTGTCCCAGGTGGTCGGGGTGGCGGTCCAGGCGCCCTCCAGGCCGGAGGTGATGGCGTCGCCGCCGACGCCGGTGCCGTAGGAGCTCTTCCAGCCGAGGCCCTGCTGCTCGATCGGCGCGGCCTCGGGGTCGGGGCCGACGTTGTCCGCGGGGCCGGCGCCGTGGGTCTTGCCGAAGGTGTGGCCGCCGGCGATCAGCGCGACGGTCTCCTCGTCGTTCATCGCCATCCGGTAGAAGGTCTCGCGGATGTCGCGGGCGGCGGCGATCGGGTCCGGGTTGCCGTTGGGACCCTCGGGGTTGACGTAGATCAGGCCCATCTGGACGGCGGCGAGCGGGTTCTCCAGCTCGCGGTCGCCGGTGTAGCGCTCGTCGCCGAGCCAGGTGGTCTCCGGGCCCCAGTAGACGTCCTCGTCCGGCTCCCACTCGTCGACGCGGCCGCCGCCGAAGCCGAAGGTGGTGAGGCCCATGTCCTCCAGGGCCACGTTGCCGGCCAGGACGATCAGGTCGGCCCAGGAGAGGCTCCTGCCGTACTTCTTCTTCACCGGCCACAGGAGGCGGCGGGCCTTGTCCAGGCTGGCGTTGTCGGGCCAGCTGTTCAGCGGGGCGAACCGCTGCTGGCCGCCGCCGGCGCCGCCACGGCCGTCGCGGATGCGGTAGGTGCCGGCGCTGTGCCAGGCCATCCGGATCATGAACGGGCCGTAGTTGCCGTAGTCCGCCGGCCACCAGTCCTTGGACGTGGTGAGCACCTCGGAGATGTCCCGTTTGACGGCCGGGAGGTCGAGCGCGCTGAACGCCGCGGCGTAGTCGAAGTCCCCGCCGAGCGGGTTCGCGACGGCCGGGTTCTTGGCGAGGATCTTCAGGTTGAGCCGTTCCGGCCACCACTGGCGGTTCCCGCCGCCCTGGGTCGGGTGCAGTGCCCGCCCGTGGTTCACCGGGCAGCCCTCCGCCTTCGCGTCGACAACGACTGCATCGTGGTTCTCAGACATGGGAATCCTTCCCTACAAGGCGGATCACGGTGTCTTCTGCTACCTAGGCTATCGCCGGAGCCGATCCTACGATGGACGCAATCCAAGTCAAGAAAGACACCAAACCCATATCCGATCGGGATTCGGAGAGAAGCCGACAACGGTTGGTAAAATCCGGTCTTCCCATTGACCTGAATAGGTGAACCGATATGAGTGACCTGCTGGAGCGGCTGCGCGGGCGCGGCTGGCGACTCACCTCGCAGCGGCGTGTCGTGGCGGAGGTCCTGGACGGCGAACACGTTCACCTGACCGCCGACGAGGTGCACGCCAGAGCCGCCGAGCGGCTGCCCGAGATCTCCCGGGCCACCGTGTACAACACCCTCGGCGAGCTGGTCACCCTCGGTGAGGTCATCGAGGTCGCCACCGACGGCCGCGCCAAGCGCTACGACCCCAACGCCCACCACCCCCACCAGCACCTGGTCTGCACCCGCTGCGGCACCATCCGCGACGTCCACCCCGTCGGCGACCCGCTCGCCGACCTCCCGGCCGACCAGCGCTTCGGCTTCGCCGTCTCCGACGCCGAGGTCACCTACCGGGGGCTCTGCCCGACCTGCGCCGGCTGACCCCCGGCACCCCTCCCCCGGCGACCGGCCGGCGGCACCCGGCCCGTGCCCGTCCCGCCCGCCTGCCCGCCGGTCACCCGACCGGCCAGCGGACCGGCAGGCTCTTCAGACCGTTCTGGAAGTTGGAGACCAGCCGTCGCGGCGGCCGCCCGGGCACCGGTTCCAGCCCGGGCAGCAGCTCGGCCACGTGACGCAGCACCGATCGCATCTGCAGGCGGGCCAGTCGGGCGCCCGGGCAGAAGTGCGGGCCGAACCCGAAGCTGACGTGGTCGTTCGGGGTGCGGGTGATGTCGAGGCGGTCCGGTTCGGGGAACACCGCCTCGTCCCGGTTCGCGGCGGCGTGGTAGACCACCACCTTGTCCCCCCGGCGGATCGACCGACCGCCGAGCTCGACGTCCCGGGTCGCCGTCCGGCGGAAGTCGATGACCGGCGGCCAGTAGCGGAGCAGCTCCTCCACCGCCGAGTCCGTCGACTCGGGCCGCTCGCACAGCAGTCGGTACTGGTCCGGGTCGGCGAGCAGCGCGTGCAGGCCGCCGGGCAGGCCGTTGCGGACGGTCTCGTTCCCGGCGACGGCGAAGAGGAAGAACATCGTCTCGAACTCCGCCGCGCCCAGGCCCGCCGCGAGGGTCCGGGCGAGGATGCCGCCGCCGGACCGGGGGCGGCGGGCCAGGGCGTGCGCGTAGGCGAACATGTCGGCGAGGGCGGCCCGCGAGCGCGGGTTGACGGGGCGCCCGTCCGGAGCGGTCCGGGTGGTGGGGCGGTGCGCCAGGGCGGCGCGGCCGAGGGCGGTCAGCCCCGCCGGGTCGGTGGCGCCGGAGCCCGCGTAGTCGTCGTCCTGGTAGCCGATCACCCGGTTCGCCCAGTCCAGCAGCAGCCCCCGGTCCTGTTCCGGCACGCCCATCACCCGGGCGAGGGTCCACACCGGCAGGTCGGCGGCGAGCCGGACGAAGTCCGCGGAGCCGGCCGGTCGCACGGCCTCGACCAGCTCCCGGGCCCGGGCGTCGACGGCCTCGGCCAGCTCGGCCACGGCGCGCGGGGTGAACGCGGCGGCGACGATCCGGCGCAGCCGCGCGTGGTCGGGCGGGTCCTGGTTGAGCATCATGGCGCGGGCGAAGTCCAGGTCGGCCGGGGAGTCCGGGTCGCGGATCTGGGTCGCGCCGAGGTGGGAGGAGTACAGCTCGGGGCTGCGCAGCACGTGCTTCACATCCGCGTGCCGCAGCACCGCCCAGTAACCGCGCCCGGCCGGCCAGTCGCCGACCGCGGGCTCCTCCACCCACCAGACCGGCGCCTCGGCCCGCAGCTCCCGGAACAGCCCGTACGGCACGCCGTCGGCGTAGGTGGCGGGCAGGAAGATCCGGTTCACCCGTTCCTGCCGCGCCTGGTCGAGGGTCACGTGGACGGACGGTACGGCAGCCCGGGGCGCCGCGCCAGGGTGGCCGCGGGTACCCGTCCGGCACGTCCGGTGCAGCCGGTGCAACCGCCGGTTCCGCCGCGGCAGCGGGATCCTGACGCCGCGGCACCGTCCGCCTCACGGCGTGGCGCGGCCCCGGACCACCGCTCAGGGCCGGCCCGGCGACTCGGGCAGCGCCGCGCGGGTAGGCGGCTCGGGGTGGGGGTGGGCGGACCAGGAGAGGAGGAGGCGCAGGGCGTCGTCGGAGGGGGTGCCGGGGTCGGCGGTGTAGGTGATCAAGGCCTGGCCGGGGTCGTCGGCGGGACGGAGGGTGTCGTAGACGAGGTCCAGCGGCCCGACCACGGGGTGCTGGAAGACCTTGCGGCCGGAGGTCTTGTCGGCGACCGGGTGTTCGGCCCATAGCCGGCGGAACTCCTCGCTCCGGAGGGAGAGTTGACCGACGAGTTCGGCCAGCCCGGGGTCGTCGGGGCGGCGGCCGGCCTCCAGGTGGAGGAAGGCGACGTTCTCGCGCGAGCAGGTCTCCCAGTTCGCGTAGAGCTCGCGCGAGGCCGGGTCGAGGAAGGTGATCCGCGCGATGTTGCGGTCCTCGGGGGCGAGCGCGGCGTAGTCGCCGAGGAGGGCGACGGCGGCGCGGTTCCAGGCCAGCACGTCCATCCGGTGGCCCATCACCAGGGCCGGGGTGTGGTCGAGTTGCTCCAGCAGGCGCAGCAGGGACGGCCGGGGCTGCTGGCGCGCGGCGCGGCGGGGGCGGGCGGTGCGGCCGGCGGGGCGGGCGAGGCGGTGCAGGTGGCCGGCCTCGTCGGGGGCCAGGCGCAGGGCGCGGGCGACGGCGTCGAGGACGGCCTCCGACGGGTTGCCGACGCGGCCCTGTTCGAGCCGGGTGTAGTAGTCGACGCTGACCCCTGCGAGGTGGGCGAGTTCCTCGCGGCGCAGCCCGGCGACCCGGCGGCGGCCGCCGTAGTCGGGCAGGTCGACGTCCTCGGGGCGCAGCTGGCCGCGGCGGGTGCGGAGGAACTCGCTCAGGGTGCTCATACGGGTGATTCTCGCCCCTCGGCGCCCCGCCGTGCCTGGCCCTGCCAGGACCAGGTTCCGGGCCTCCGCGCGGCCGCGAACGCCTCTCCGGGGCGGGAATCGGATCGGCCGGCCTGTCGTTGGGGCTGGGCGACAGGTACGGAGCGGCGCGTGAAGAGGGGCTTCCCATGAAGATCGGCATCATCGGCGCGGGCAACATCGGCGGCAACCTGACCCGGCGGCTGACGGCGCTGGGGCACGACGTGTCGGTGGCGAACTCGCGCGGCCCGGAGACGCTCGGCGCCCTGGTCGAGGAGACCGGCGCGAAGGCCGTCTCGGCCGTCGAGGCCGTCGAGGGTGCGGAGGTCGTGGTGGTCACGGTGCCGCTGAAGAACGTGCCGGACCTGCCCGCCGGGCTGCTGGGCGGCCTGGGCGAGGGCGTCGTGGTGATCGACACCGGCAACTACTACCCGAAGGAGCGCGACGGCCGGATCGACGAGATCGAGGACGGCGGGCTGACGGAGAGCCGGTGGACGGAGCGCCGGCTCGGCCACCCGGTGGTGAAGGCCTTCAACGGCACCTACGCGCAGGACATCGTGGACCGCCCGCGCCCGGCGGGTGACCCGGAGCGCCTCGCCGTCCCGGTGGCCGCGGACGACGACGCGGCCAAGCGCGTGGTGCGCTCGCTGATCGAGGAGCTGGGCTTCGACACCGTCGACGCGGGCGGCATCGACGACTCCTGGCGGCAGCAGCCGGGCACCCCGGTGTACGGGCTGCGCGCCGGAGTGGCGGCCGTGACCCGGGCGCTCGCGGAGGCCTCCCCGGAGCGCCCGGCGGCGCACCGCGCCTGACGGACCCTAGGAGAGGCGGCGCGCCCCCTCGGCCGGGACGGCGGTCAGGGTGCGCGGGGCCCGGTGTCCCGCGGCGCGGAAGGCGGCGGTGACGGCGGCGGCGACGCGCTCGGCGGCGTCCTCGTCGACGAGGGCGATGACGGACCCGCCGAAGCCGCCGCCGGTCATCCGCGCGCCGTGGGCGCCGGCGGCGACGGCGGCCTCGACCGCGAGGTCGGTCTCCGGGCAGGAGACCCGGTAGTCGTCGCGCAGCGAGGCGTGTCCGGCGGTGAGGATCGGGCCGAGCGCGGCGAGGTCGCCGGCGTCCAGGTGGGCGACGGCGGCCGTGACGCGCTCGTTCTCGGTGACCACGTGCCGGACCAGCGGCCGCAGTTCCGCGGGGAGCCTGGCCAGGGGGCCCGGCAGGTCGGCCGGCCCGAGCGCGCGCAGGGCGGGCAGGCCGAGCAGGGCGGCGGCACGTTCGCAGCCGGCCCGCAGCGCGGCGTAGGCGCCGTCGCCGAGGTCGTGCTTGACCCGGGTGTCGAGCACCAGCAGGGCGAGTCCGGCGCCGGCCAGGTCGAACGGCACCTGCCGCATGGCGAGGTCCCGGCTGTCCAGGTGCAGGGCCGCGCCCGGGCGGCAGCACATCGAGGCCGTCTGGTCCATGACCCCGCAGGGGACGCCGACGAACGCGTTCTCGGCCCGCTGGGCGAGCAGGGCGAGTTCGGGCGCGGTGAGGCCGAGCCCGTACAGGTCGTTGCAGGCGAGCGCGACGGCGCACTCCAGGGCGGCCGAGGAGGAGAGGCCGGCGCCGCCGGGCACGTCGCCGTCGAACCGGAGGTCGGCGCCGTCGACCGGGTGCCCGGCCTCGCGAAGGGTCCACACCACGGCGGCCGGGTAGGCCGCCCAGCCGGCGACGGAGCCGGGGGCGAGGTCGGCGACCCGCAGTTCGGTGACCGCGGTGTCGCCCTGGGCGGACCAGAGCCGCAGCACCCCGTCCGTACGGCGCCGGGCCTGGGCGCGGACGGTCTGCGGGAGGGCGATCGGAAGGACGAACCCGAGGTTGTAGTCGGTGTGTTCACCGATCAGGTTGACCCGGCCGGGGGCGGCCCACTCGCCCTCGGGGGCGTGGCCGTAGAGCTCCTCGAAGGTGGCCGGCGGGGTGTTCGGCGCGGTGTTCACGGGGCGTGCGGTGTTCACGGGGCGTGCGGTGTTCACGGGGTGGCCTCCCGCAGCCGTCGGGCCGCGTCCTCGGGGGTGACGTCGTTGACGAAGGCGTCCATGCCGGACTCGACCCCGGCCAGGTACTTGAGCTTGTCGGCGGTGCGCCGGATGGTGAACAGCTCCAGGTGCAGGGCGAGTTCGTCGCGCCGCCCGGCGGGAGCCTGGTGCCAGGCGGAGATGTAGGGGGTGCGGCCGCCGCCGAAGAGGCGGTCGAAGCGGCGCAGCAGCTCCAGGTACAGGCCGGGGAACTCGGCGCGCTGCGCCGCGTCGAGGGCGGTGAGGTCGGGCACCCTGCGGTGCGGGTGGAGGTGCACCTCGTAGGGCCAGCGGGCGGCGTAGGGGACGAAGGCCGTCCAGTGCTCGCCGGTGAGCACCACCCGCGCGCCGTCGGCGCGTTCGGCGGCGACGAGGTCCTCGAAGAGGTTGCGGCCGGTGGCGGCGCGGTGCCGCCCGGCGCGGGCGGCCATCCGTTCGGTGCGCGGGGTGGTGAAGGGGAAGGCGTAGATCTGCCCGTGCGGGTGGGCGAGGGTGACGCCGATCTCGGCGCCGCGGTTCTCGAAGCAGTAGACCTGCTCGACGCCGGGCAGGGCGGCGAGTTCGGCGGTGCGGTCGGTCCAGGCGTCGAGGACGAGACGGGCACGTCGTTCGTCGAGGTCGGCGAAGGAGGCGTCGTGGTCGGCGGTGAAGCAGACGACCTCGCAGCGGCCGGTGCCGGGGCCGCTGGTCCACGGCCCGTCGGCCGGGTGCACCGGTGCCGCCGTCCCGGCCAGGGCGGGGAAGCGGTTCTCGAAGACGGCCACCTGGTAGTCCTCGGCCGGGATCTCGCTGAGCCGGCCGTCCCGGGACGGGCAGAGCGGGCACTCCTCGGCGGGTGGCCGGTAGGTGCGGGCCTGGCGGTGGGCGGCGATGGTGACCCAGTCCCCGGTGGCCGGGTCGAACCGGATCTCGGAGCCGTGGGCGGGCGGGTCGAGCGGTCGGCGGTCGACGGCGTCCCGGGGGACGGCCTCCCCGCTGTCGTAGTAGATCAGCTGCCGCCCGTCCGCGAGTGTGGTCACGGTCCTGGCGGTGGGCTGGGTCAGGGTCCCGGCCATGGCCTTCGTCCCTCTCTTCGGGCTAGCTATCCGACACGAAACAACATTATCCAACATTATCCATCAGACCTGGCTGTCCGGAAGCCGTCCGCGCCTGCCATGATGGCGGTGACCGTGACCGGTCGGACCACCCCCACCCCGAGGAGGCCCCCCGATGGCTGACAGCGCCCAACCGCTCGCCGGGCAGCGCCGCGTGCTGATCCTGGAGCAGGTCCGCGCGCGCGGCGGTGTCAGGGTGACCGAGCTCGTCCGGGACCTCGGGGTGTCCGACATGACGATCCGCCGCGACCTGGACGCGCTGGCCCGCCGCGGGCTCGTGCACAAGGTGCACGGCGGGGCGGTGCGGATCGAGGCGCCGGCCAGCGGCGAGCCCGGGTTCGAGACCAAGGCGCACTGGGAGCTGCCCGCCAAGGAGGCGATCGCCCGGGCCGCCGCCGCCCTGGTGCCGCCCGGCTCGGCCGTGGGACTGGCGGCCGGGACGACCACCTTCGCGGTCGCCCGGCACCTGCGCGCCGTCGAGGGCCTCACCGTGGTCACCAACTCGCTGCGGATCGCCGAGCTGCTGGAGCAGCCCGACGAGGACGGCACGCCCGCCACCGCCACGGTGATCCGCACCGGCGGCGTCCGCACCCCCTCGGACGCGCTGGTCGGACCGGTCGCCGACCAGGCGATCCGCTCCCTGCACGTCAACGTCCTGGTCATGGGCTGCCACGGGCTGTCCGCCGAGACCGGGCTGACCACCCCGAACCTCGCCGAGGCGGAGACCAACCGGACCTTCCTGCAGTCCGCCCGGCGGGTGGTCGTGGTGGCCGACCACACCAAGTGGAACGCGGTCGGCCTGGCCTCCTTCGCCGAACTGGACCAGCTGGACGTGCTGGTCACCGACGACGCGCTGCCGGCCGAGCACCGGGCGGCGGCGGCCGGGCTGGTCGGCGAGCTGATCGTGGCACCCTCCGGCGAGGGCGGTGCCGGTGGCGCCGCCGCTGCCGGTGGCAGTGCCGGCACCGGCGGCGGCGAGGCTGGCGGGGGCACCCCGTAGCGGACGCCGTGGCCGCTCACCCCGAGCTGGCCCGCACCACCAGCTCGGCCGGCAGCTCCAGCCCCTCCCCCGGCGCCCCGCCGCCCCGCACCTGGTCGAGCAGCCGCTCCACCAGCGCGACCGCGATCGCCCGCAGCGGCAACCGCACCGAGGTGAGCGCGGGGTGCAGGTGCCGGCAGAGCGGCGTGTCGTGGAAGCCGGTGACGGCCACCCCGGCGGGCCCGACCGCCAGCCCCTCGGCCCGCACCGCCTCGTAGACGTCCAGCGCCAGCAGGTCGCTGCCCGCCACGAAGGCCGTCGGCCGCTCCCGCCCGCCCAGCAGCTCCCGCACCGCCGCCACGTCCGGGCGCGCCGCCGTCACCGCCGAGAGGCCGAGCCGCCGCGCCTCGGCGAGGAATCCGGCCCGCCGGGCGGCCATCCACGGCAGCTCCTCGGCGCGGCCGAGGTAGCCGATCCGCCGGTGGCCCAGCCCCGCCAGGTGGCGCACCACCGCGGCGGTCGCCGTGTCGTTGGCGATGTCCACCCAGTGCTGCGGTTCCCCCGGGCCGGTCCGTCCGAAGGCGACGAACGGGACGCCGACCCGGGCCGCGTGCGCGATCCGGGGGTCGTCGCGCAGCACGTCGGCGAGGACCAGTCCGTCGACCTGACGGGCCGCCACC
Source organism: Kitasatospora sp. NPDC101176 (assembly GCF_044768035.1). Classification (NCBI taxonomy): domain Bacteria; kingdom Bacillati; phylum Actinomycetota; class Actinomycetes; order Kitasatosporales; family Streptomycetaceae; genus Kitasatospora; species Kitasatospora sp. NPDC101176. Next base: position 375,188 of record NZ_JBIWPA010000005.1, on the reverse strand, counting down.
AGTTCGTCGATGGCGGCCAGCGGGTCGGTGCCGCCCGGGGCCGGGCGGAACAGCAGCACCCGCTGGCCCCGGGCCCCGGCCGCGTCGACCAGGGCCTCCAGGAAGCCGGCCATCAGCGGGTTGGGGTCGAGGGGGTCGTCCACCGGGGCGAGGTAGCCGAGGGTGCGCCGGGCGCCGCTGCGCAGCGACCGGGCCGACTGGTCGGGCTGGTAGCCGAGCTCGCGGACGGCCGTGCGCACCCGTTCCAGGGTGTCCGGGCGGACCCGCTGGGGCGCGTTGAGCGCGTTGGAGACGGTCTGCCGGGACACCCCGGCCGCCCGCGCGACCTCCTCGATCGTGGTGGCGCCGCGGCGCGGTCGGCGGGTTCCCTCGGGCATCGCAGCTCCCAGCACGGTTTCTCGGACGGCCGGTCGGTCAGACCGCCGGGCGGCGCAGGGTCAGCAGTCCACCGCGCGGCACGGGCACGACGCCCGCCCCGTCGAGGTCGATCCCGCCCTGCCGGACGATACGCCCCCGGGCGTCCTGCACGGTGGCCTCGGCCGTCCCGCTGCCTCCGGTGAGCCGGACGTCCGGGTCGGCGTCGGCGTTGGCGACCAGCAGGGTGCGCCAGCCGTCCCCGGAGACGTCCACCGGCAGCGCGGCGTAGCGGGCGACCGCGACGGTGCCGCCGCCGACGGCGGTGACCATCGGGTAGCCGAGGTCCGGCCGGGCCGGGCGCAGTTCGCCGAGCTGCAGGGTGCCGGCGTGCTCGCGGAAGACGCCGAGCCAGAAGGCGATCGCCTCGCGCTGGGCGGTGCTCTGCGCCGCGAGGTCGACGGACACCTGCGGCACCGAGAACAGCACGTTGATCAGGTGGCAGGCGATCTGCTCCGGCGGCTCGGCCGGGTGCCACATCAGCATGTCGGCGTGGACCGGGACGGGCCCGGCGGCGAGCCGCACGTCGACGGTGCGCTGGCGGTTCTCCTGCGGGCTGAGCGGGCAGTCGGTGGCGCGGATCATGGTGACGTACGGCCACAGGTCGGGGCTGACGTACGGCTGGCGGTACTCGATCATCGCCCCCGGCTTCACCGCGGCGATCCGGCGGCGGATCCCGGCGAGCAGCCGCTCCACGCCCTCGTCGACGCTCTCGCAGTCCGCTCCGGGCCCGGCGGGCGGGGCGTCGGCGCGGGCGAACCAGTCGACGAAGTCGACCTTGAGCCCGTCCATGCCCCACTCCTCGACGGCCCGGGCGAGCCGGCCGATCAGGAACTCGCGGACCTCCGGGTGGCGCGGGTCGGCGACGATCGCGCCCATGTGGGCGGCGTCGGCGAGCGCGTACCCGCCGATCCGCTCGAAGGCGGCGCTGTCCTTGCCGATGAACGGCAGCGCGTACCAGAGCAGGTACTGCACGCCGAGGTCGTGGACGCGCCGCACGTGGGCGGCGGTGTCCGGCAGCGAGACCGGCTCCCAGTCCCCGCAGTGCGCGTAGCCGCGGGTGCGGTCGGCGGTCATCCACCCGTCGTCGACGATGATGACGTCCATGCCGAGCTCCTTGCCGAGCGCGGCCTGCGTCTCCACCGCCTCCGGCGAGACGTCCTGGTGCATCGAGTACCAGGTGGAGTAGGCGGGGCGGCGGGCGGCCGGCGGGATGTCGGCCTCGCGACCGGTCCACCACCAGGCGGCGAGGCCGGCCAGGCAGCGGGCGAAGTGGCGGCGCGAGGTGTCGATGCGGACGGTGAGCCGGCCGGCGGCCTGGGCCCAGAACCGGAACTCGCCGGTCTCCTCGAGCACTCCGGCGCCGGCCAGGACGTCGGCACGCTCGGCGGCGAAGGCGCAGATCGCCACGTCGCCGGTGCCGATCAGGGCGGCGATCGGCGCGCCGTTGGCCAGGCTGGTGCGGCGCGGGGCGCTCCAGGCGGCGGGCAGCCAGCCGGTGCCGCGCGGCTCCGGGGTCCAGAAGGCGGTGGCGTCGACGCACGGCAGGCGCCACTCGATCCGGACCTCGCCCTCGTCCTCGGCGGTCACCTCGAGAATGCCGTCGCCCACCTCGCGGGCCGTCGCCGCGCCGCTGACCCGCAGGTCCAGGCCCTGGACGGGCAGCGGGCGCAGGCCGCCGGCCGCGGCGGGGGCGTGCGGTTCCCAGATCTCGGTCATGCTCAGCCTTTCGTGGCGCCGGCCAGCAGGCCGGAGATGAACTGCCGCTGGAGGACCAGGAAGAGGACCATCATCGGCAGGGTGGACAGCGCGGTGCCGGAGAGGATCGCGCCGTAGTCGGTGGTGCTCTTGTTGCCGTAGAGCGTCGCGATGGCCACCGGGAGGGTGTGCATCTCCGGGCTGCGCAGCGCGATCAGCGGCCAGACGAACTGGTTCCAGGAGCCGAGGAACAGGAAGATCGACAGAGCCGCCAGCACCGGCCGCATGACCGGGACGACGACGCTCCACAGGACCCGCAGCTCGCCCGCGCCGTCGACCCGGGCGGCGTCCAGCAGTTCGTCGGGCAGGCTGGTGAGGGACTGCCGCATCAGGAAGATCGCGAACGGCACGCAGAGCCCGGGCAGGATGATCGCCTGGTAGGAGTCGAGCAGGCCGAAGCTCATCATCATCTTGAACAGCGGGACCAGCATGACCTGTTCGGGCACCACGAGGGTGGAGAGCAGCAGCCCGAAGAGCAGGCTCCGCCCGCGGAAGCGGAACTTGGCGAAGGCGTAGCCGGCCAGCAGGGCGACGACCAGCGCACCGGCGGTCTGCACGCCGGCGACCAGCAGCGAGTTGCCGACGACCCGGAGCAGGCCGATCTTGTGCTGGAGGCGTTCGAGGTTGTCGCCGAGGGCCCCGCCGGGCAGCAGCTTGGGCGGCCAGTCGAAGATCTCGGAGTCCGTGCGGGTGGTGGCGATCACCAGCCAGTAGAACGGGCCGACGGACAGGCCGGTGACGCCCGCCAGCAGGAAGGTCAGCGGCCAGCCCCGCAGTTTCGTGGACTTCACTTGTCGCGCTCTCCCATCAGGCGCATCTGGACCGCGCCGAGCACCGACACCAGCAGGGTGAGCGCGTAGGCGATGGCGGAGGCGTAGCCGAAGTCGAAGTACCGGAAGCCGTTCTGGTACAGGTACATGGAGACGGTCAGGCTCGCGTTGTCCGGCCCGCCGCCGGTCAGCACGTAGGGCTCGTCGAAGAGCTGGAGCGTGCCGATGGTGGACAGCACGACGGTGAACAGCAGCACCGGGCGCAGCGCCGGGACGGTGATGGCGGTGAAGCGGCGGGCGGGGCCCGCGCCGTCGACCATCGCGGCCTCGTACAGCTCCTTGGGGATGCCCTGCAGGCCGGCCAGGTAGATCACCGCGTTGTACCCGGTGTAGTGCCAGGTGAGCACCAGGACGACGGACATCCGGGCCCAGAACGGCTGCCCGAGCCAGTCGACGGTGGGCAGGCCGACGGCGTCCAGCAGCCAGTTGACCGCGCCGTGGTCGGTGTTGAGCAGGAAGGCGAACATCACGCCGGTGGCGACCAGGCCGGTGACGGCCGGCATGAAGACGCCGAGCCGCCAGACGGCCCGCCAGCGGACCAGGACGGAGTTGATGCCGACGGCCATCAGCAGGGCCAGCCCGAGCATCAGCGGCACCTGGACGACGAGGATCTGCGCGGTGTTGCCCAGCGCCGTCCAGAACAGCGGGTCGTCCAGCAGCCGCCGGTAGTTGGCCAGGCCGGCGGCGCGGGTGGCGGCGCCGGATCCGGTGGTGAACGACAGCAGCAGCGAGTCGACGATCGGGTAGGCCTTGAACAGCCCGAAGGCGATCAGGGCGGGGGCGAGCAGGAGGTACGGCAGGGCGGTGCGGCGCCGCCGGGCCCGGCGGTGGGCCCGCTCGGCGGCCGGCCCGGCCGGGGCGCCGGGCCGGGTCGGGAGGGCGGGTCGGGTGGCGGTGGTCATGCGATGCCGCGTCCGGTCTGCTGGGCGAGCTGCTTGGCGGCGTCCTGGAGGACGGCCGCCGGGTCGCCGCCCTTGAGGAAGACCTTGGTCTGGGCGTCGCTGGCGAGCTTGAGGGCGCGGGCGTAGTCCCCGGAGTAGTTGGTCGGGTCGCCGCCGTCGGTGGCGAGCTCGGCGAAGGTCCGCAGGACCGGCTGGCCGCCGAAGTACGCGCTGGGCTTGGCGTACATCGGGTCGCCGTAGGCCTCGGTCAGGGCGGGGAAGACGCCGCCGGCGTCGAACATGCTGTTGACGGAGGCGGGGCGGGTGAGCGCGTACTCGACGAACTTCCAGGCGGCGCGGCGGCGCGGGCTGGAGCCGGCGACGGCCAGGTGGGTGGAGTTGACCAGGGCGGTGCGCTTCCCGCCGGCGGTGACGGCCGGGGGCTTGGCGAGGCGCCAGTTGCCGCTCTGGTCGGCGAACTTGGTCTCCAGGTAGTGCGCGGCCCAGGCGGGCATCGGGGCGATGGCGAGCTTGCCGGCCTTCATCAGGGTGGACCAGCCCTGGTCGCCGGGGGCGTCGGCGACCAGCCCCGCGTCGTCGAGGCGCTTGAGGGTGGCCAGGGCGCGGACGTCGGGCTCGGAGCCGAGGGTGACCTTGCCCTGGAGGTCGAAGTAGAAGGCGCCCTGGAGCTGCATCAGGGACTGCAGGAAGTCCAGGTCGGGGCTGGGGTTGGCGGCCTTGTTGATGCCGATCAGCGAGATGCCGGGGTTGGCGGCCTTGAACCGGTCGGCGATCGCGATCAGGTCGTCCCAGGTGGCGAGGGTGGCCGGGTCGACGCCGGCCTTGTCGAAGTAGTCCTTGCGGTAGAAGAAACCGAGCGGGTTGACCTCCCAGGGCAGCGCGTAGGCGTGGCCGTCCTTGCCGCTGACGACCGGCCACAGGCCCTTGGCGAACTTGTCGCGGTGGGCGTCGGCGCCGAACGCGGAGAGGTCGGCGAGGCCGCCGGGGAACTTCTCCAGGTATCCCGGGAGGTAGTCGCAGCCGATGTGCAGGACGTCGCCGAGGCCCTGGCCGCCGGCCGCGAGGCCGACGGTGATCTTGTCCCAGATGGCGGGGTTGCCGATGTCCTGGACGTCGACCTTGATGCCCGGGTTGTCCTTCTCGAAGGCCGGGACGACCCCGCGCAGGGCGGCGGCGGCCGTGGCCCAGGACCAGACGGTGATCGTGCCGGTCTCGGCGTCCCCGCCGGAGCCGCCGCCCGAGCCGGAGTCGCCGCAGGCCGCGAGCGTGCCGCCGGCGGCCAGGGCCAGCAGGCCCGCGCCCGAGGCGCGGAGCAGGTCGCGACGGGAAAGGTGTGACATTGCATTCCTCTCGACGGGGTGGCACGAGGTGGGGGCGGAGCGAAGGGGGATGGGTGGGGCCGCGCAGGGCATCGCGGGAGCCCGGGTTCGGTTTGAACGTTCAAACACACAAAACAAACCAGAACCAAACAGGTTCGAACGAGCGGGTCACAGCAAACGCCCACCCTCCCCGCGCCGTCAAGACCCCGGCACGCGGAGGACCGGCTCCGAAACCGTTCCGTTATCCGCCCGCTCCGACCCCGGCGAATCCCCTGACAACCCGAACGAGGCCCCAGGTGATCTTCATCAGTGACAGGTCGACGTATTCGAACTACAGCTGACGCAGCGTCAAACCCACGGGGCAGGCCCTCGGGACCGCGGCGTCGGGGAAGCGGAGGACAGTGTGCGGACCGCCCGTGGCGTGGCCGCCCTCCTGGCGGTGGGGGTCCTCGCGGCCTTCTCCCTGGCCGCGGACGGCTCCGGCCCGCAGGACAGACCCGCCGAGGCAGGGGCCGCCGAGACCGCCGGGGCCGAAACCTCTGCCGCGGACGGCCCGGCCGGGGGCGCCGGGGCCGCGGCGGCCACGCCGTCCGGGCCACCCGCCCCCACACCGGCCTGGGACGGCCGGGTCAGGGTGCTCGGCGACGGCTCCACCTCCGACACCGGCCCCCAGCCCGGGCCGCTCAAGCCCGAGAAGCTGAAACCCGGCGAGAAGCCACCGCAGTTCGTGGTCTTCTCCTGGGACGGCGCCCTGGAGGGCGACGACCACCTGTTCTCCCGCTTCCGCAGGCTCGGCGCGGAGAACAACGCCCGGATGACCTTCTTCCTCAGCGGCATCTACACCCTGCCGAAGGCCAAGCGCACCCTGTACCACCCGCCGCGGCACGACCCCGGCACCGCCTCCATCGACTTCGCCACCGACGGCCACATCAAGGACACCCTGGAGCAACTGCGCCTCGCCTGGCAGGAGGGCAACGAGATCGGCACCCACTTCAACGGGCACTTCTGCAACGCCAAGGGCGGAAAGGACTGGACCACCGAGGAGTGGCGGAGCGAGCTCGACCAGGCCGTCTCCTTCGTCACCCACTGGAAGACCAACACCGGCCTCAAGAACCTCCCGCCGCTGCCCTTCGACTACACCAAGGAGCTCGTCGGCGGCCGGGCCCCCTGCCTGGAGGGTCAGCAGGCGCTGCTCCCGGCCGAGAAGGCCGTGGGTTTCCGGTACGACGCCAGCTCACCGGGCGAGTTCCAGGTCTGGCCCGGAAAGAAGGAGGGCCTCTGGAACTTCCCGCTCCAGCTGCTGCCCTACCCGGGCCGGTCGACCCAGGGCCTCTCGATGGACTTCAACTTCCTCGCCGGCCAGTCCGGGAACACCTCCGAGGGCGACCCCAGGAAGTACGCCGCCTGGGAGAAGGAGACCAGGGACAGCTACCTCAGCGGCTTCGAACGGGTCTACAACGGCAGCCGGGCCCCGTTCTTCATCGGGAACCACTTCGAGACCTGGAACGGCGGCATCTACATGCAGGCCGTCGAGGACGTGATGAGGAGCGTCTGCAGGCGCGACGGCGTCCGCTGCGTCTCCTTCCGCGAGGTCGCCGACTGGCTGGACGCCCAGGACCCCAAGGTGCTCGACAAGCTGCGCCGGCTGGACCCGGGGCAGCCCGGGGACTGGTCGCGGCCGACCCGCTGACCCCGCTGTGGTGGCCGTGGTGCCGGCGCCACGGCCACCGCGGCCACCACGGCCCGCGACGGGCCCGCGACGGCGGGGGCGCCACCGGACCGCCGCCCGCCGCGGCCGGTCACCACCGCCCTACCGGCCGCCGGTCGCCCTGGTGTACGAGGTCCAGATCCGGCCCGGCAGCACGGAGTCCGGGGTGTCCGGGGCGGCACCGCCCACCCCCTCCAGGGAGAGCAGCTTCATGTCCTTCAGGTCCGCCCGGAAGACCGTCACCGCCGTGGACGTCCGCCCGTCGTAACCGACCCACCACCCGGCGGTGCGGTCCGGCGTGGTGCCGGGCTTCCCGGCCAGGTCGGGCCCGGCCTCCGCCGCCGAGCGGGCGCTCCCGGTGCGCACCGCGCCCTTGAGCGCCGCGTCCACCTCCCCCGCGGCGGCCGCGGGCAGCGCCCGCACCGGCGCCGGCAGGCGCAGCGCGAGCGGTTCGCCGTTGCGGGTGATCCGCAGCACCGAGTACGGGTCCGTCCGGCTGCCGCCCCCGGCGAAGGCGGTGTAGGCGCCCGCGGTCCGGATCGCGCTCGGGGTGGAGTTCCCGGCCGCGAAGGCCGGCACCAGGTCCCCCATGCTGCCCGGCAGCAGGCCCAGGTCCACGGCGGTGCGCTGCACCTGCTCCAGGCCGACGTCCATCCCGAGCTGCACCAGCGGCCCGTCGACGGACTGCTCCACCGCGCTCCTGAGGGTCACCGTGCCCCAGTCCCGGCCGCCCTCGTTCACGGTCCTCACGATCTTGCCGTCGCTGCCCCAGTACGGCCCCTCCGGGGTCATCACCTTGACGCCGTTGTCGCCGTCGTAGGTCGTCGTGGGCAGCACCGGGGTGCGGGCGCCGCCCCGGCGGCGCTGCACGCCCTGGCTGAGCCCCGCCGCGTACACCAGCGGCGTGAAGGCCGAACCCACCGGCACCGTCGTGGCGTTGGCGTTGTCGAAGCCCTGCTTGAGGTAGTCGGGGCCGCCGTACAGCGCGACCATCCTCCCATCCAGGGCCACCGAGGCGGCACCGACCCGCAGCAGCCGGTCGGCCTCCCGGCGGCCGGGGTCGACGCCGCTGGTGGCGTCCTGCACGGCCGCGGCCAGGGCGTCGACCCGCGGCCTCTCGAAGGTGGTGAAGACCTGGTGGCCGCCGAGGTCGAACTGGGCCGCGGTGATGTCGGCGTGGCTCTCCGCGTAGCTCCTGGCCATGTCCACCAGGTAGCCGATCTGGCCGCTCAGCCCCGCCGCCCTCGGCTGCGGCCTCGGCTCGGGGAAGACCGTGTACCGGGCGCGTTCGGCGGCGGAGAGCCGGCCGACCTCGACCATCCGGTCCAGGATCCAGGACCACCGGTCCTCGGCCCGGCGGCGGTTGTCCGCGCCGATCGCCGGGTCGAACTGCCCGGCCCCGTTCAGCACGGCGGCCAGGAACGCCCCCTCGCTCGGATCGAGCTCCGAGACGTCCTTGCCGTAGTACGCGGCCGCGGCCCGCTCGATTCCGTAACTGCCGCGCCCGAACCAGCTGGTGTTCAGGTACCCGGCCAGGATGTCCTGCTTGCTCATCCGGTGGTCCAGCTTGATCGCGATGACCATCTCGCGCGCCTTGCGGGACACGTCCTGGCGCTGGTTCAGGTAGATGTTCTTGACGTACTGCTGGGTGATCGTCGAGCCGCCCTGGGTGTCGCCGCCCGAGACCATCTGCACGACCGCGCGGCCGATGCCGGTGAGCGAGATCCCCGGATCCTCGTAGAAGGTCTCGTTCTCGGCCGCCAGCACGGCCCACTGCACCGGCTCCGGCACCCGGTCCAGCGGCACCTCCTGCCGGTTGATCTGGCCCACCCGCGCCATCTCGGTGCCGTCCGCCCAGTAGTAGACGTTGTTCTGCTGGGTCGCGAAGGAGTTCAGGTCCTCCGGGACGGCCGTCCGGACGAAGAACCAGGCCACCAGCCCGACCGGCGCCGCCGCCGCGGCCCCCGACACCAGGAGCAGCAGCCGCCAGGACGGCAGCCAGCGGCGCACCCCGCGCCGTCCGCGGCGCGGGTAGTCGATCCACCGACGCCGCCCGGACGTCCCGTCCCCGCCAGCCCGATCAGCACGCACAATCCCGCCTCCGACTCACTCGTGGGCATACAGACCCCCCGCAGGGACAGATGCGGTGGGGGCCCGTGCAGGGCAGCCGGGATTCGGTGTGATCATGGTCATACCGAGCGGGGCCGCCGGCCGCCGCACCGGTGCGCGCCCACCGGACAGGCCGAGGGCGGGCCGTCCCGCTCAGGGAGCTCGAGCACACCGCGGGGGTCGAGCACCCTCGCCGCAGCAGCACACCGGAGAAGCCGTGAAACTGTCCGTCGCCGTCCACCGGGCCCGCCTGGGAGCCGACGAGTTCCGGGTCGTCCGGCCCGCCCGGCCGCCGGCCCGCGCCCTGCTCGTCGACCACGACCGGTACCTGGGCGCGTACCTCGACCACACCGCCGCCCTGACCGTCGCCGGACTGTGGCTGCTCGCCGCCCGCTCACCGCGCTCGCTGATCCACCTGCCGCTGCGGGCCAACCGCCCGCCGGCCGGGGCGGAACCGGACGGCGCCGGCCGGTACCTCGACCTGGTCCTCCTGCACCACTCGCTGCGGTTCGCCCCCGCGCGCTGGAAGCAGCTGCGCGGCCGCCTCGGCCCCGGCCGCCCCGGGACCGCGGACCTGCCCGAGGCGGACCACGACGCCGGCACGGAGCCCGACTTCGCGGCCCGGCACCACCGGGAGAACCGCGACCTGTTCCACCAGCACCTCCACGCCGAGACGCTGTTCATGACCGGCAGCGCCAAGGTCTTCCGGGAGACGGCACGGCACTTCCTCGACGTCGCCCGCGAGGGCCCGGTCCACGCACCGCTCCACCCCGGACGCCCGCACTACTGCACGGAACTGCACACCAACGACGGCGTCCTCGGCAACGCCCGCGAGATCCACATCGAGTACTGCGACGCCTGGGACGCCCCGGGCGAGGCCTGAACGGCCGGCCGGGGACCCGACCACGCCGGCTTCCCCCGTGGAGCAGCTGTTCTGACCCCTCGACAGCGGGCCGGGCAGGAGAAACGATCACCGTATACTTCTGCGGCCCCGGCGGCCGCCGGGCCGGCGGGAGGGGACACCGGGAGGGGCGTCATGGAGCTTCGGGAGATCGAGATCTTCCTGACGCTGGCCGAGGAACTGCACTTCGGCCGGACCGCGGAACGGGTCCGGCTCTCCCAGGCCCGGGTCAGCCAGGCCATCAGGACGCAGGAGCGGCGCATCGGCGCCCCCCTGTTCGAGCGCACCAGCCGCACCGTGCGCCTGACCGCCGTCGGCCGCCAGCTGCGCGACGACCTGCAACCGGTCTACGCGGGCCTGCACGCGTCCCTGGACCGCGCCCGGCTGGCCGCGCGCGGCGCCACCGGCCGGCTCCGCGTCGGCATGATGCCGTTCAACGTCGTCGACCTGCACGGCTACTGGAAGGAGTTCCGCCGGCGGCACCCGCAGTGGGAGCTGGAGATCCGCCAGCTGGTGTACCTCGATCCGTTCGGCCGGCTCCGGGACGGCGACCTGGACGTCCTCGTGGTCTGGCTGCCCGTGGAGGAACCGGACTTCACCGTCGGCCCGGTCCTGCTGACGGACCCCCGGATCCTCGCCGTGTCCGCCGACCACGAGCTCGCCGACCGGACCACCGCGCGGCTGGACATGTTCGCCGACTTCCAGCACGCCATGCCGCCCGCGATGCCGGACTACTGGGAGGACGGCTACCTGCCCTTCCACACCTCCCGGGGCCGGGCGATCGAGCGCGGCGAACCGGTGACCAACGCGGAGGAGCTGATCAACCGGGTCGGCATGGGCGAGATCGTCCACGGCTTCCCCAGCCACGTCACCCGGCACTGGGGCATGCCGAACATCCGCTGGATACCCGTCCCCGACCTGGCGACCCTCTCCTACGCGCTGGTCTGGCGGACCGCGTCGGAGAACGAGGCCATCCGCGCGCTCGCCGACACCGTCCGCGACCTCGGCACGCACCGCTTCTGACGATCCGTCAACGACTGCCCCCGGGTCGCCGGGGCCGCGGGTCAGCGGCCGACCTCCCGGGCGCGGAAGTCCTCCACGGTCTCGCGGCGGATCAGCAGCCGCGCCCGGCCGTCCTTCACCGCCGCCACCGCCGGGCGGCCCACCAGGTTGTAGCCGGAGGCCATGGACAGCTGGTACGCGCCCGCCGCGGGCACCGCCAGCAGGTCCCCCGGCCGCAGGTCGGCGGGCAGGACGGCGTCCCGCACCAGCACGTCGCCGGCCTCGCAGTGCCGGCCCACCACGTCCACCCGGGCCTCCCCGGCCGTCGACCGCCGCCCCACCAGCCGCACGCTGTACGGCGATCCGTACAGCGCCGGGCGCGGATTGTCGCTCATGCCGCCGTCCACCGCCGCGAAGCAGCGGCCGTCCGCCGTGTGCTTCACCGACAGCACCCGGTAGACCGCCACCGCGGCCGGCCCGACCAGTGCCCGGCCCGGCTCGACGACCAGGCGCGGCGCCGCCAGGCCGGCCCCGGCGCAGCGCAGCGCCAGCCGCTCCGTCACCCGGGCGGCGAAGTCCGCGACGTCCAGTTCCGCGTCACCGGGCAGGTAGCGGATGCCGTGGCCGCCGCCGAGGTCCAGCTCGGGCAGGACGACGCCGTGCCGCTCCCGCACCTCGGCGAGCAGCCGCACCAGGGCGTCCACCGCCTCCAGGTAGGGCTCCACCGCGGTGATCTGCGAGCCCAGGTGACAGTGCAGCCCGACCAGTTCGAGCCCGGGCTGGTCCAGGACCCGGGCGATCGCCCCGGCCGCGTCGCCGCCGTCCACCGGGAAGCCGAACTTCTGCCCGCCGACGCCCGTCCGCACCGCCGGGTGGTGCCCGGCCGCGATCCCGGGCACCACCCGGACCAGCACGCGCTGCGGGGCGTCGGCGGCGACAAGCGCCGCCAGCCGGGCGATCTCGGCCGGTCCGTCGATGACGATCCGGCCGACCCTCAGCCGCCGCGCCAGCCGCAGCTCCTCCGGCGACTTGGCGTTGCCGTGCAGCAGGATCCGCTGCGGGGGGAAGCCGGCCGAGGCGGCCAGCCAGAGCTCGCCGGAGGAGCACACGTCGAGGCCCAGGCCCTCCTCGGCGACCCAGTCGGCCATCGCGCTGCACAGGAAGGCCTTCGCCGCGTACAGCACCTCGGCGTGCGGCAGCGCCCGGCGGTAGGCCCGGGCCCGGGAACGGACCTCGGCCTCGTCCAGCACGTACAGCGGGGTGCCGAACCGCTCGGCGGCCTCGGCCAGTCCGACTCCGCCGACCAGCACCTCGCCGCCCGGGCCGGACCGCGCCGAGGCCGGCCAGGGGCCGCCGAGGGCCTCGGCGGCCGTCGCGGGGGCGGGGGTGGGGACGGCCGGGGTGCTGAGCTCGGTCATGACGGCTGCTCCTGTGGGTGTGGTGCCGGTGGCGCGCGGTCGGGTCGGTGCTCGGGGCTGTCCTCGACGGGCGTCGACGGTGCTGACCGGTCCCACCTGGTCCCACCTCGTCCCGCCTGGTCCCGCCTGGTCCCGCCTGGTCCCGCCTGGCGCGGACGGTGCCGGTCGGTCCTCGACGGTGCCGGTCAGTCCTCGACGTGCATGGCGAACCGGCAGTGCGCCGGCCGGGTGCGGTCGTGGCCGCCCTCCGGCCCGACGCCCGGCGCGGGGGACGGCTCGGGCGGCTCGGGCCGGTCCCGGCGGCCGGTGACGGGCAGCAGGCGGACGGGGCGCCCCAGCGGCGCGTCGGTCTCGGCGGCGGTGGTGGTCGCGGTGGTCATGTGCGGTCCCTTCGGATGGCGGCCGTGCGGCCGGGCTCCTCCAGTGGAGTCCCTCCGCGCACCGGCCGCACCCGTCCTTGACGCAGGGCCTACGCCCGGGCCGCCGACCTTGACGCCGCCCTGACACCGGCCGGGTCGGGACGGGACGGACCGGCACCGCCCGTGCCGCGGGCCGCCCGGGCGTGTGCGAGCCCCGTCGTCAGCAGTCCGTCAGGAGGTGTGCGGCGGGCGTCATGGTGGTGTCAACAGCGGTACGGACGGGCGGGTTCCGGGGTTCACTGGAGTCATCCGAAACGGGGAGTGCGGCACCGGACAGACGGAGGCGAACGGCCATGACCGGGACCACCCGAGTGATCGTCGGCCTGAACGGGTCACTGAGCAGCCTGGCCGCCCTCTACCACGCCGTCGGGGAGGCGGCCCGCGCGCGGGCGCTGCTGGTGCCCGTCGCCGCGTGGACGGCGGGCGAGCGGGGCGACCTCCGGGGGCGCGACGAGCTGGAGCACGCCGCGCGGCGGCGGCTGGACGTGGCCTTCGAGCAGGCCTACGGCGGCTACCCGTCCGGGGTGGTCGTCCACCCTCTGGTGGTCGACGCCGAGCCGGGGCCCGCGCTGGTCGGCGCCGTCACCGGGGCGGACGACCTGCTCGTCCTCGGCGCCGCCACCCGCCGCCGCCTGGAGCGCCTGCGGCACGGCTCGGTGGCCCGGTACTGCCGGCACCGCGCGGGCTGCCGGGTCGTCGAGGTGGCGCCGTCCGCGCTGCTGACCCGGCTCGAGCTCCCGGCCCGCAACGGCGCGCCGCTCCCGCTGCCGGCCCGCTGACACCCGAGCACGCCCGCTGCGCGCGGACGGGTGGGAGTCCTGCCCGTCCGCGCGCCGTGCGGGTCTCGGCCCGGGCCGGCCGGGCCGGGGCCGCAGTGAACTCCTAGGCCAGTTCGGCGCGGATCTGCTCCGCGAAGCGGAAGGTCATGTGGCGCCGCCAGGCGGGCAGCCCGTGGATGTCGTCGAAGTACTCCTCCGCCCGGATGCCGTCGCGGACGGCCTCCTCGACGGCCGCGGCGTTGGGCCGGGGCGGGAACCAGAGCCGGATCGGGCGCACGGTGGAGGCGGTCACGGTGATGGTCAGCGAGCCGTCCACCGGGTCGACGGTGCCGATCAGCAGGGCGCCGGACCGCCCCAGCCCGTAGAGCGAGGCCTGCCGGAACGCCGTCCGGCTCTCCAGTGCGCGGGCGGGCAGCGTGATCGAGCGCAGCAGCTCGCCCGGCCGCAGGTCCTTGACGCCGGCTCCGGTGACGAACTCGGCCACCGGGACGCTGCGTTGCTCGCCGGACGGGGCCCGCAGCAGGCAGCGCCCGTCCAGGGCGGCGGTCAGCGAGATCATCGGCCCGGCGGGCAGCCCGTTGCAGAGGTTGCCGCCGACGGTGGCCATGTTCCAGATCTTCCAGGAGGCGAGGAACGCCCGGCAGCACTGCTCGAACAGCGGCGCGGCCGGCCGGTCCAGCGTCTCGGCGAAGCGGGACAATTGGGCGATCGTGCAGGTCGCGGCGATCTCCAGGCCGCCCTCGGGGGTGGGGGTGAGCGGCTCCCAGCCCGTCCGGCCGAGGTCGATCAGCCGGCGGATGTGCGGCTGCGGCTCGGAGAACAGGTAGGTGCCGCCGCCGAGCCAGGCGTCGCCGGGCCGCCAGGTGCCGCCGCGGCGGGCGTCACGCACCTCCGCCACCGTGTTCAGATCCATGTCGCTGCACCGTCCCCGGCCGGTCGATTTCCTTCGGTAGGCCGATTGAAGCCGGGCCGGCCCGCCGGCACGAGTGGGCACCCGCACCAGTCGCGCCCGTCGCGACCTGGTCGATCGTCCAGCGGGCCGGTCCGACCGGGCTCGAACTTCGACAGCCGTGTCGAAGTTCGCCGACGGGCCGGGCTATGCTGTCCGGAGCTTGGGAGGAAGCACCCGCCCCGTCGACGAACGCGCCCGCGCGGCGCGCCCGACCGGAAGGAGGCGAGACGCATGGACACCAGCAGTCCGGGCCGCCGGCACCCCCGACCCCGCTCCGGAAGCCCCGAGTCCGCCTCTCCCAGACGGTGAACCGGCCCTCCGCGCAACCAGCCTGACGCCACGTCACATCCAGGACCCCGCGGGCTCCGCCACGCCGCCCACGGCCGCCCTCACCCCACCCCGGTCCGCACAGCCGCGGAATGAGGCACCCCATGACGACGTCCCGGCCCTACCCGCGCCCCGGCGAGGCCGCGGTCCTGCTCACCGTCCTCGCCCTGCTCGTCGCCGAGGAGCTCGCCCTCGGCCTCGCCGAGGAGGAGGACCGCCCCGTCATCCACGCCATCCTGATCGGCGCCTCCGGCTCCGGCCTGCTCGCCGTCGGCGCCGTCCTGCTCGGCCGCTGGCTCGACGCCCGCCGGCCGCTCCCGCTCCCGCCGCCCGGCCCCAACGGCCGCGAGTACAGCGCCGAGGCGCTGCACGACTTCCCGATGGACGCCGTCCGGCCCCTCCTGCTCTGCCCGCACGCGCCCCAGCTGGGCCAGCTGTACTCGGCCTGGATGCTCGCCCGGACCGGCCGCAGCGCCCCCTGGATCGCCCGCCGGCTCGCCGTCCCGCTGGACGCCGCCCACCTGCTGGTCGACACCGCCCGGGGCCGCGGGCCCGGTCAGCGCCGCTGACCGGGCGCCCCCGCGTTCACCTGCGCGAGCAGGAACGGCGCCAGCCCGCGCTCCGCCAGCGCGGCCCGCCAGGCGTCCCGCGCCGAGGCCAACTCGCCCACGGCGCCGGGCTCCTGGCCGGCGTCGCCCGCACCGGAGCGCGAGGCCGCCCCCAGCAGGCCGAACCCGCCCACCGCCAGCGCCACCGCCGCCACCCCGGCCGCGACCCACCCGGCGCCCACCAGCGCATGCCCCAGCACCTCCACGTCCTCGTCGAGCCCCAGGACGTACCCGAGCAGCAGCAGGACCCCGGCGGCCGCCCCGGCCACCACCGGCACGATCACCGCCAGCACCCCCCACCACCCGGCGACCCGCCCCCGTTCCGGGCCGTCCACCGGGAGCCGCGCCACCGCATCGGCGTCCGCGCGCAGCGCCGCGTACCGCTCGTACTCCGGGGCCGCGGCCGCCAGGACGAACTCCGCGTTCTCCCGGGCGCTGCGCCGCAGCCGCTCGACCCCGCCCGCCTCGCCGCCCGCCGCCTGCAGGGCCGCCCGCACCTGCGGCCCCGCGAGCACCCGGCCCAGCACCGTCTCGAAGTCGGCCCGGTCCTGCTGCGGCAGTCGAAGCGGCCTGTCCATGCGCGTCCCCGTTCCCTCTCCAGCTTGTTCTACAGCACTGTAGAACAAGCTGGCGCCCGACAGCAGCCCTGCTCACCCGCCCACCCCCGGAGCCCGGCGCCCGGAATCAGGCCCGGCACCCCGGGCCGGGGGTGCTTATGACAACGGCATTGACGTGTGTGCGCGGCCCCGGTTTCATGACCGCACCCCCCGCACACCCCCCACGACCAAGGCGGTGATCCGTTGGCATCGACGGTGAACGACGAGAGTGCCGGTCCGAGAGCGGACGCGAGCCGTGTCGAGATGCGCAAGTCCATCGGGCTGCTGGACGGGGCGGCGATCGCCGCCTCCAGTACGGCGGCCACCAGCAGCATCGGCATCGGCCTCGGGCTGATGGCCGGCGTGGTCGGTCTGCACCTGCCGGCGATCATGCTGCTGGCCTTCCTGCCGGTGCTGGCCATCGCCGGCGGCTACGGGCGGCTGAACGCCGTCGACCCGGACGCCGGGAGCAGCTACCGCTGGGTGGGCCGCACGCTCAGCCCCTGGCTCGGCTTCCTCACCGGCTGGGTGAACACCGTCGGCACGATCGTCTTCATGGCGTACACCACGACCGTCACCGGCTCCGCCGTCATCCAGCTGCTCGACGAGGCGCACCTGCGCAGCGTCGCCGGGCTGCGGCTGGACGCGGACTCCACCGTGCAGTGCACCCTGCTCGGCCTGGTCGTGCTGGTCGGGGCGGCGCTGGTGGCCGTGCGCGGGCTGGACCTCGCCGCCCGCCTGCAGAAGGCGCTGCTGGTCTTCGAGTACGTGGTGCTGATCGGCTTCTGCGGGTACGGGCTGTTCGCCGGTGACCAGCCGTTCTCTCTGCAGTGGTTCAACCCGTTCGACATCCCGTCCTTCGACGCGCTCGCCCAGGGCATGGTGCTCGCGGTGTTCTGCTACTGGGGCTTCGAGTCGGTGTTCAGCGTCGGCGAGGAGGTGCGCGACCCCCGGGACGCCTCGCGCGGCGGAATGGTCGCCCTGGTGGTGATGATGCTGCTGTTCCTGCTCGCCGGAACGGCCTTCCAACGGGTCCTCCCCCTGGGAGAGTTGGCCGACAACGGCGCGCACGGGCTGACGTACTTCGGCGCCGCGCTGGCCCGCCAGCCGCTCGCCGCGCTGCCACTGATCGCCCTGATGTTCTCCGCCGTCGCCTCGCTGCAGTCCTCGGTGATCCCCACCGCCCGCGGGATGTACGCGATGGGCCGCGACGGCATGCTCGGCCCGGTCTGGACCCGGCTGCACCCGCGGCACGCCACCCCGGCCGTCGGCACCCTGCTGATCACCGGCGTCGCCGCGCTCCTGGCCGTGGCCTCGCTGGTCATCCCGACCGTCAACGACCTGATCTCCGCCGCCGTCAACGCGATCGGCATCGTCGTCGCCCTCTACTACGCGCTGACCGCCGTGGCCGCGGCCGTCCGGTTCCGCCACCTGCTGCGGGCCGGCGTGGGCGAGGCGCTGCGGGCGGTGGTCGGTCCGCTGCTGGGCGCTGCGGCGCTGCTCGCCGTCGGCGGCTACCTCGCCTGGTCGTTCTACGACTCCGCCGACCACTTCGAACTGGCCGCCGACAACGGGTGGTTCGAGCTGACGGTGACGGCGTTGATGGTCGTCACCGGGCTGCCGGCCGCGGCCTGGGCCCGCTGGCGGCGCCGCTCGCCGTACTTCCTGCGCGACGCGGGCTGACGCCCGGCGGCCGCCGGACGCCCCACCCTGATCCCCCGAGAACGGAGCACCACCCATGACCGATGCCGATCTGGTCTTCACCCACGGCCCGATCCACACCGGTGACGCCGCCCGCACCCGGGCGACCAGCCTGGCCGTGACCGGACAGCGGATCACCGCCGTCGGCCACGACGAGGTCCGGCAGCTGATCGGGCCGGGCACGGAGGTCGTGGACCTCACCGGCCGGCTGCTGCTGCCGGGCTTCCAGGACGCGCACGTCCACGCGGTCTACGGCGGCTCCGAGCTGGCCGGCTGCGACCTCACCGGCACCGTCGGCGTCGCCGACTACCTGGAGCGGATCCGCGCCTACGCCGAGGCCAACCCGGAGCAGGCCTGGATCACCGGCAGCGGCTGGTCGATGGAGAGCTTCGACGGCGGCCTGCCGAGCCGCCGGCTGCTGGACTCGGTCGTCCCGGACCGCCCGGTGTACCTCACCAACCGCGACCACCACGGCGCCTGGGCGAACACCCGCGCCCTGGAGCTCGCCGGCGTCACCCGGGACACCCCCGACCCGGCGGACGGGCGGATCGAGCGCGAGGCCGACGGCACCCCGGGCGGCACCCTGCAGGAGGGCGCCACCGCGCTCGTCGCCCGGCTGGTCCCGCCGTCCACCGCCGCCGACCGGCTCGCCGGGCTGCTGCGCGCGCAGCGGCTGCTGCACTCGCTGGGCATCACCGGCTGGCAGGACGCGCTGCTCGGCGAGTTCAACGGGCAGCCCGACCCGTCCGACGCCTACCTGGCCGCCGCCCGGGCCGGCACGCTCACCGCCCGGGTCACCGGGGCGCTCTGGTGGGACCGCGAACGGGGATCCGAGCAGATCCCCGAACTCGTGTCCCGCCGCAGCGAACTGAGCCACGGCCGGTTCCGGGCCGGCTCGGTGAAGATCATGCAGGACGGCATCGCGGAGAACTTCACCGCCGCGATGACCAGCCCGTACCTGGACGGCTGCGGCTGCGCCACCGCCAACTCCGGCCTCAGCTTCGTGGATCCGCTCGCCCTGCGCGGCCACGTCACCGAGCTGGACGCCCTCGGCTTCCAGGTGCACTTCCACGCCCTCGGCGACCGGGCGGTGCGCGAGGCGCTGGACGCGGTCGAGGCCGCCCGCGCGGCCAACGGGTGGCGGGACACCCGGCACCACCTCGCCCACCTGCAGGTGGTCCACCCGCAGGACGTCGACCGCTTCGCGCGGCTCGGCGCGATCGCCAACATCCAGCCGCTGTGGGCCGCCCACGAGCCGCAGATGGACGAGCTGACGATCCCGTTCCTCGGCCCGGAGCGCGCCGCCTGGCAGTACCCGTTCGGCGCGCTGCAACGCGCGGGGGCGACCCTGGCCGCGGGCAGCGACTGGCCGGTGAGCAGCCCGGACCCGCTGGCCGGCCTGCACGTGGCCGTCAACCGGATGGAGCCGGGCACCTCCGACGGCCGGGTCTTCCTGCCCGAGCAGCGCCTCGACCTGGCCTCCGCGATCGCCGCCTACACGGCCGGGTCGGCGCACGTGAACGGCCACGACGACGCGGGCGTCCTCGCGGCCGGGCGGCTCGCCGACCTGGTGGTCCTCGACCGGGACATCCTCACCGCCCCGGCCGCGGAGATCGCCGACGCCCGGGTCCTGCGCACCTACGTGGGCGGGGAGTTGGTCCACGCGGCGGACTGACGAGCCGCCCCGGGCACGCCGCCGGCCGCCACCCGCACGTCGGGTGGCGGCCGGGGCGGTCCGGCGGGGTCAGGAGGCCGGCGGCCGGGGCGGTCCGGCGGGGTCAGGAGGCCGGCGCCGGGGCGACGGCGAGGTTCACCGCGCGCGCGTCGGCGGAGGCCGGCGGCGTGGAGCCGATGTCGGCGACCGTGGCGATCACCATGGCGGGCGCGCCCGGGATCCAGTTGACCGTCTTGGACTGGACGATCAGCTGCCGCTGCTGCGGCGTCCCGTCGCAGACGACGTCGGCCTCGGCCGTCCGACTGGAGCCGAAGGCGATCGAGGAGGAGTCCTCCGGGTCCTTCTGCTCCACCGAGACGGTCAGCGAGCGGGCCCCGCCGGCGACCCCGCAGAGGTAGCCGACGTTGAAGCGGACCCGGCCGGGGATCTTCGGGTCGATCAGGACGTCGCCGATGGTGACCGCCGTGGCGGGCGGCACCGGGTCCGTGACCGGCACCGGGTCGGTCGGCGCCGGGTCGGTCGGTGCCGGATCCGTCGGCCCCGGGTCGGTCGGCGCCGAAGGATCGGTGACCGGCGCTGTGACGGGCGCCGCGGCGGCCGGGTCGGAGCCGGGATCGGGGTCGGCGGCCAGGGCCGGCGCCGTGAGGCCGGTGAGGGCCGTGGTGAGAACCGTCAGGACGAGCCACCGCTGCACTGCCAACCTCCCGGATCCGAGGACGTGTTGCGGCCGACGCTAGCCTCCCGGCCGTCGGCCCGCGCGCCGAGCCGTCCGGTCGTCGCACGGACGGCCCAGCGGCCCCGGGGCGGGCCGCGGACCTCAGCGCCGGCGCAGCCACACCGCCCAGGTGAGCACCGAGCACCCCAGGTACGCCGCGAGGAAGCCCAGGTAGGCGGCGTCCCCGTTGTGGCTGGCCAGGAAGGACTGCCGGAACGCCAGGTTCACCAGGACGCCCCCGAAGGCCCCCACCGCGCCCGCGAGGCCGATCAGCGCGCCGGCGCGGCGCCGGGAGTCGGCCTCGGCGGCCGCCGGGTCGGCCCCGGCCGCGACCGCCGCCCGCGCGAGGGCCTGGTAGTGGGCGGGGATCATCTTGTACGTCGAGCCGTTGCCGATGCCGCTGAGCACGAACAGGGCGATGAACCCGCCGAGGAACAGCGGCAGCGAGCCGGCCCGGGAGGCGGTGATCACCACGGCCGTCCCGGCGCCCATGGCCGCGAAGGTGGCGAGGGTGACCCGGGCGCCGCCGAAGCGGTCCGCGAGCCGCCCGCCGACCGGGCGCAGCAGCGAACCCAGCAGCGGCCCGAGGAAGGTGAGCGCGGCGGCCTTGACCGGGGTGTCGAAGCGCGCGTGGAACTGCACCTGGAGCACCTGCCCGAAGGCGAAGCCGAAGCCGATGAAGGAGCCGAAGGTGCCGATGTAGAGGGTGGAGACGGCCCAGCCGTACGGGTCGCGGGCGACCTCGCGCAGCGCCCGGCCCTCCCCCGCCGGGGAGACCGCGAGGTTGTCCATCCGCCACCACGCCCCGGCCGCGGCGAGCAGAATCAGCGGCAGGTAGATCAGCGGCAGCAGCCGCGGGTGGGCGGCGCCGGCGGTGGCCAGCACGAGGAGGCCGAGCAGTTGGACGGCCGGGACGCCGAGGTTGCCGCCGCCGGCGTTGACGCCGAGCGCCCAGCCCTTGAGCCGGTGCGGGTAGAAGGCGTTGATGTTGGCCATCGAGGAGGCGAAGTTGCCGCCGCCGACGCCGGCCACACAGGCCACCGTGAGCAGCGTCCCGTAGGAGACCCCGGGTTCCAGTACCAGGGCGGCGAGCGCGGTGGGGACGAGCAGCAGCAGCGCGCTGACCACCGTCCAGTTGCGCCCGCCGAAGCGGGCGACGGCGAAGGCGTAGGGCAGCCGCAGCAGGGCGCCGAGCGCGGTCGGCAGCGCGGTGAGGGTGAACTTGCCCGCGGTGTCGATGTGGTACTCGGGCCCGAGGAACAGCACGAGGACCGACCACAGGCTCCACACCGAGAAGCCGATGTGCTCGGAGAGGACGGAGAAGACCAGGTTGCGCCGGGCGATCCGGGCCCCGGCACGGGCCCAGAACTCCTCGTCCTCCGGATCCCAACCGCTGAGCGCTGCGGGCTGTCTGACGTCGGCGACGGTGGTCATGCCGCCTCTCCTTCCGGGGCGAGTCCATCCGGGGCGATCCGTACCGGCCAGCGGCGAAGGACGGCGGGAGCGCCGTCGGGGGCGGTGTCCTCGTCCAGGCAGCGGCCGTCGGTGAGATCGTAGACCTGCTTGTACATCGGCGAGATGAGGGTCGGCCGGTCACCGCGGCTGCCGAGCAGGCCTCGGGAGAGCACCTGCGCGCCGCTGAACGGGTCGAGGTTGTCGACGGCGTACAGCGTGCCGGCGGCGTCGCGGAACAGCGCGATCTGTCCTGCGGCGGGGAGCAACACGGCCACGCCGCGGCCGGGTTGAAGGTCCTCCAGGGCGCAGGCGGTCCGCCAGGCGGTGCCGTCGTGGATCTGTACGGTCACGGGGTGACCACCTCCAGTCGGGCCCCGGCGATCAGGACCGGGGCGGTGAGGGTCTGTCCGGCCTCGCCGGGGCGGGCGGGGCGGATCTGGCCGCGTTCGGGGACGAAGGTCACCGCGGGGTCGGGGGTACCCGGGGCGTTGACGAAGGAGGAGAAGCGCCGCATCCGGTCGGGATCGGCGAGGGTCTGCGCCCATTCGTCCTGGTAGGTGCCGACATGACGGGCCATCAGGTCGTCCAGCTCGGCGGCGATGCCGAGCGAGTCGTCGAGGACGACGGCCCGAAGGTGGTCGAGGCCGCCCTCCAGTCGTTCCAGCCAGACCGACGTGCGTTCCAGCCGGTCGGCGGTGCGGATGTAGAACATCAGGTAGCGGTCGATGGTGCGGATGAGGGTCTCGCGGTCGAGGTCCGCGGCGAGCAGGTCGGCGTGCCGCGGGGTCATGCCGCCGTTGCCGCCGACGTAGAGGTTCCAGCCGGCCGAGGTGGCGATGACGCCGAAGTCCTTGCTCTGGGCCTCGGCGCACTCCCGGGCGCAGCCGGAGACGGCGGACTTGAGCTTGTGCGGGGAGCGCAACCCCCGGTAGCGGAGCTCCAGTTCGATGGCGAGGGCGGTGGAGTCCTGTACCCCGTAGCGGCACCAGGTCTCGCCGACGCAGGACTTCACGGTGCGCAGCGCCTTGCCGTAGGCGTGGCCCGACTCGAAGCCGGCGTCGACCAGCCTGCTCCAGATGACCGGGAGCTGGTCGACGGTGGCGCCGAAGAGGTCGATCCGCTGTCCGCCGGTGATCTTGGTGTAGAGGCCGAAGTCCCGGGCGATCTCGCCGATCACGATCAGGCCCTCGGGGGTGATCTCGCCGCCGGGCACCCGCGGCACCACCGAGTAGGAGCCGTTGCGCTGGAGGTTGGCCAGGAAGTGGTCGTTGGAGTCCTGCAGGGCCCCCTGCTCGCCGTCCAGGATGTGGCCGTTGCCGAGGCTGGCCAGGATCGAGGCGACGGTGGGCTTGCAGACCTCGCAGCCCTCACCGGAGCCGTGGCGGTCGCGCAGCTCCGAGAAGGTCGTGGCGCCGGTGACCCGGGCGATCTCGTACAACTCGGCGCGGGTGTGGGCGAAGTGCTCGCACAGCCCCTTGGCGGTGCTGACGCCGGCGGCCTCCAGCTCCTCGGTGACGACGGTGCCGAGCTGCTTGAGGCAGCTGCCGCAGCCGGTGCCGGCCCGGGTGCACTTCTTGACCGCGGCGACGCCGTCGCAGCCCTGTTCGCGGACGGCCGCGCGGACGGCGCCCTGGGTGACGTTGTGGCAGGAGCAGAGCACCGCGTCGTCGGGCAGCGCCAGCGGGCCCGCGGCGCCGAACCCGGCCGGCAGCACGAGCTGTTCGGGGGCGACGGTGAGCGGCTTGCCGGCCACCGCGAGCGGGCGCAGGGTGCCGTAGGCGTCGGTGTCGCCGACCAGGACGCCGCCGAGCAGCGCGCCGTCCGCGCCGATGACGAGCTTGCGGTAGACCCCGCTGCGGCTGTCGCTGTACAGCACGTCGAGCGCGCCCTCGGCGCTGCCGTGCGGGTCGCCGAAGCTGGCCACGTCGACGCCGAGCAGCTTCAGCTTGGTGGAGGTGTCGGCGCCGGTGAAGCCCTCGCCGAGCCGCCCGGCGCCCTCGCCGTCGAGCTCCGCCAGGGTGCGGGCCGCGGTCTCGGCCATCTGGTAGCCGGGGGCGACCAGGCCGTACACCCGGCCGTCGGCGGCCTGGGCGCACTCGCCGACGGCGAGGACGGCCGGGTCGGCGGTGCGGCAGTGCGCGTCGACGACGACGCCGCCGCGCTCGCCGACCGGCAGGCCGCAGTCGCGGGCCAGCTGGTCACGGGCGCGCACCCCGGCCGAGAACACCACCAGCCCGGCGGCGAGTTCCCGCCCGTCGGAGAGGGCCAGGCCGCGCACCCGCCCGTCCGGGCCGGTCAGCACGGCGCTCGCGCCGGCGCCGGTGTGGACCGTCACGCCGAGGTCCTCGATCTTGCGGCGCAGCACCGCGCCGCCGCCGTCGTCGACCTGCACGGCCATCAGACGGGGCGCGAACTCGACCACGTGGGTGGCCAGTCCGCCGGCCCGCAGGGCTCCGGCCGCCTCCAGTCCGAGCAGCCCGCCGCCGACCACCACGCCGGTGCCGGCCGTGGCCGCGTCCTCCCGGATCGCGGCCACGTCCTCGACGGTGCGGTAGACGTGGCAGCCCGGGGCGTCCTTGCCGGGCACCGGCGGCACGAACGGCACGGATCCGGTGGCCAGTACCAGCGCGTCGTAGCGGACGGTCGCGCCGGAGCGGGTGGTGACGGTCCGTGCCGTCCGGTCGATCGCGGTGACCGGATCGCCCAGGCGCAGGTCGACGCCGTGCTCGGCGACGAAGCCGTCCGGGCAGAGCGAGAGGTCCTCGGGGGTGCTGCCGTCGAACAGCGAGCTGAGGTGGACCCGGTCGTAGGCGGGCCGGGGCTCCTCGGCGAGCACCGTGACCCGCCAGCCGCGTGCCGCGGGCTGCTCCGTCCAGGCTTCCAGGAAGCGCTGGCCGACCATGCCGTGGCCGACGAGGACGAGGTCCCGGATCCGGTCGTGGGTGCTTGTCGTCATGCCGGAAATCTGACCGCCCGCTGTTTCCGGTCCGGGTCACGGGTGTTGCGGGCGCGGTACGCCTCGCTCACGGCGCCCGGGCCACCGGGTGCGCTCCCGGACATCCGCCGTAACCGGAGCCGCGGTTTCGCTTACCTGTGGGTGACGGCCGGGCAACGCCCCC
This sequence comes from Kitasatospora sp. NPDC101176, assembly GCF_044768035.1. NCBI lineage: Bacteria > Bacillati > Actinomycetota > Actinomycetes > Kitasatosporales > Streptomycetaceae > Kitasatospora > Kitasatospora sp. NPDC101176. The sequence continues at coordinate 350,481 of NZ_JBIWPA010000005.1, read as the reverse complement.
GTAACACGGGCACCGCACGCTTCCCGGCATGGCAACCCTCACCCAGCCAGGACCGCTCACCGGCTTCACCGTCGGGGTCACCGCGGCGCGCCGCCGCGAGGAGCTCAGCGCCCTGCTCAGCCGGCGCGGCGCCCAGGTGGTCGAGGCCCCGGTGCTGCGCATCCTCCCCCTCGCGGACGACCTCGCCCTGCGCGCGGCCACCGACCGCTGCCTGGCCGGCCCGCTCGACTACGTCGTCGCCACCACCGGCGTCGGCTGGCGCGGCTGGATGAGCGCCGCGGAGGGCTGGGGCCGGGGCGCGGAGCTCGCCCTGGCCTGCCGGGGCGCGGTCGTGCTCAGCCGCGGCCCCAAGGCCACCGGCGCGGTGCGCGCCAGCGGGCTCGACGAGGGCTACTCCCCCGGCACCGAGGCCACCGACGAGCTGCTCACCTGGCTGCTCGCCCGCCCGCTCGCCGGGCGCCGGATCGCCGTTCAGGAGCACGGCGTGCGCCTGGACTCCTTCGCCGCCGCGCTGCGCGAACGCGGCGCCGAGGTCATCTCCGTCCCGGTCTACCGGTGGGCGCCGCCCGAGGACCCGGGCGCGGTGCGGCGCCTGCTCGACCAGACCGTCCGCCGGCAGGTGCACGCGCTCACCTTCACCAGCGCCCCCGCCATCACCGCCCTGCTGGCCACCGCGGAGGCCGAGGGCCTGTACGAGGCACTGGTCGACGCCCTGCGCACCGACGTCCTGCCGGTCTGCGTCGGCGCCCTGTGCGCCCGGCCGCTCACCGACCTCGGCCTGCCCGCCGTCCACCCCGAACGCGGCCGGCTCGGCTCGCTGGTCCGGCTGCTGGCCGACACCCTGCCCAACCGCGGCAGGCGCGAACTCGCCCTGTCCGGAACGGTCCTGACGCTGCAGGGCAACGCCGCCCTGGTCGACGGCGAGAGCCACTGGCTCAGCCCGCGCGGCGCCGCCGTCCTGCGCGCCCTCGCCGAACGGCCCGGCCGCGTCCTCAGCCGCGCCGAGCTGCTGCGCGCCGCCTGGCCGGACGCCACCGCCGACGAGCACGCCGTGGAGGCCGCCGTCGGCCGGCTGCGGGCCGCGCTCGGACCGCACGCCGCCCTGATCCGCACCGTCCCCAAGCGCGGCTACCGCCTGGCGGCCGGCTGATGCCGCCCGTCCTGCTCGCCGTCGCCCACGGCAGCCGGGACCCGGTGGCCGCCGCCTCGACCCGGTCCCTGCTCCGGCTGGTCCGCGCCCTCCGGCCCGGACTGACCGTCCGCTGCTGCTTCCTGGACCTCGCCCGCCCCTCGCTCGGCGACGCCCTCGCCCGGCTCTCCGGTGCGCGGCCGGTCCTCGTCCCGCTCCTCCTCGGCACCGGCCACCACGTGCGGGTCGACCTGCCCGCGGCACTGGCCGACGCCCGTCTGCCGCTCTCCCACCTCGCCCCCGCGCTCGGCCCCCACCCGCTGCTCGCCGACGCCCTCGCCGACCGCCTCGCCGAGGCCGGCGCCCCGCCCGGCGCCCCGGTGGTCCTCGCCGGTGCCGGCTCCACCGACCCGACCGCCCTCGCCGACACCGCCCGGATGGCCCGGTTGCTCGCCGCCCGCCTCGGCGGCACCGTCACCCCGGCCCACCTCTCCGCCGCGGAGCCCACCCCGCACCGGGCCGTCGCCGCCCTCCGGGAGGCCGGTCACCCCCGCACCGCGCTCGCCAGCTACCTGCTCGCCCCCGGCTTCTTCGCCCGCCGCGCCGCCACCACCGCCGCGACCTGGACCAGCGCTCCGCTGTCCGCCCACCCGGCCGTCGCCCGCCTCGTGCTGCACCGCTACGACGAGGCCCGGGAGGCGACGGCGCTGCGCCCGGCGGCCTGAGCGGCCTGGCCGTCCGCCCGCCCGTCTGCCCGTCCGCCCGTCCGCCCGGCCGGGCGACGCACCACGGCCCGGGCCCGGGCCACCACCGGAGCGTGCGACGGCCCGCCGCGCTGCTGCGCGCGACGGGCCGGGGGCCGGGGCCGGGGGCCGGGCTGACGACCGGCGTCAGCTGAGCGTCCGCACCGCCGCCGCGTCGTACGGCTTCAGCTCGGAGAACCGGTCGCCGAGGACCTTCGCCGCCCACTCCGGGTCCTGGAGCAGCGCACGGCCGACCGCGACCAGGTCGAACTCGTCGCGCTCCATGCGGTCCAGCAGGTTGTCGAGGCCCTGGACCGGCGCGCCCTCGCCGGCGAACGCGTGGATGAAGTCGCCGTCGAGGCCGACGGAGCCGACGGTGATCGTGGGCCGGCCGGTGAGCTTCCTGGTCCAGCCCGCCAGGTTGAGGTCCGAGCCCTCGAACTCCGGCACCCAGTAGCGGCGGGTCGAGGCGTGGAAGGCGTCGACGCCGGCCGCGGCGAGCGGGGCCAGGATCGACTCCAGCTCCTCCGGGGTCTCGGCGAGCCGCGCGTCGTACGCCTCCTGCTTCCACTGCGAGTAGCGGAAGATCACCGGGAAGTCGGCCGAGACCCGCTCGCGGACCGCGGCCACGATCTCCGCCGCGAACTTCGTGCGGGCTACCGGGTCGCCGCCGTAGGCGTCGGTGCGGCGGTTCGTCCCCGCCCACAGGAACTGGTCGACGAGGTAGCCGTGGGCGCCGTGCAGCTCGACGCCGTCGAAGCCGATCCGCTCGGCCGCCGCGGCGGACTCGGCGAAGGCGCCGACGACCTCGTCCAGGTCGCTCCGGGTCATCGCCCGGCCGGCGCCCTCGGTGCCGTCGAGGCGCAGACCGGAGGGGCCGACGGCGGGGGCGTCGGCGTAGGGCGGCTCGCCCTGGTTGCGCACCATGCCGATGTGCCACAGCTGCGGCACGATCGTGCCGCCCGCCGCGTGCACGGACTCGGCGACCTTCGCCCACCCGGCCAGCTGCTCCTCGCCGTGGAACCGGGGCACCCGGTCGCTCTGCCCGGCGGACGCGTGGCCGACGTAGGTGCCCTCGGTGACGATCAGGCCCACGCCCGCGGCCGCACGGCGGGCGTAGTACGACGCCACGTCCGCGCCGGGGACGCCGCCCGGGGAGAACATGCGCGTCATCGGCGCCATCACGATGCGGTTCGGGACGGTCAGGCCGTTCAGGGTGACCGGGCGGGAGAGGATCTCGGCCGCGCGGGAGGCGGCGGACGCGGTGACGGTCATGGGTGTTCCTCGCGGGTAGCGGACGTTATGTGCACGTGCATGGAATACGTGCGGTTCCAACCGCCACGGCGTCCGGCGCATTTCGCGCACCGGGCGATCGGCGGTGTGATCCGCGGCACTCCCCCGCGGGCCGCAGCCGCCCGTCCGGCGTCACGGCACCGCGGCGCGCCGCCGGGCGGCGCCGCCCACCTCGACCGGCGCCCGAGGCGGCCGTGAGCACGCCGCGCTAGAACCGTCGGCGGGCCGCAACTCCCGTTGCCCGCCCGGTACCGCACGCCCCGTCGTTCCCGTGCCACCCCCCTCGTCCGGCCTCGACCCTGGGAGAGACATGCCCGCCGCACACACCCGCCCCGTCCGTCTGGTGATCGCCGCACTGGCGGCCCTCGTCCTGCTGCTCTCCGGCGCGGTCGCCGCCACCCCGGCGCAGGCCACCACCAGCAGCCTCGACGGCGCCTGGGCCTGCGACGTCCCGGCCGGGTACGTCTACGACCAGGTGTCGATGAACCGCTCCTGCAGCGGCGGCGGCAGCTGGAACTCGCCGCAGTTCCACCTGCGGACCCCCGTCGACGGTCTGACGGCCTGCAAGAGCGCGCCCGGCTTCGTCTACGACGCCATCACCTGGGGCAGTGCCTGCAGCCAGATCTCCGGCGTGACGTCCAACCAGTACCACCTGCGCAAGCCCTACGACGGTCTCACCGCCTGCATGGGCACGCCGGACTTCACCTACGACTACCTCACCTGGGGCACCGCCTGCAGCCTCACCCAGGGCGTCCAGTCGAACGCCTTCCACCTCCGCAAGCCGGTCAGCGGCCTCTGGGCCTGTGACGTCCCCAGCGGCTTCACCTACAGCCAGACCACCCAGAACTACGACTGCAGCACCTACCGTGGCGCCACCTCCACCAAGTTCCTCCTGCTCGGCTGACCACCGCGCGCCGAAGGGCGGGAGCGGGAGGTCGGCCGGTCCGACGTCCCGCTCCCGCCCTCGGCGTGACCCCGGGTCGGACACGCCCTAACGGCCGGCGGCCGCCTCCGCCCGCGCGTCGGTGGCGCCGTCCTCGTCGTGGCGGTGCCGGCCGTCGCTGCGGTCGCGCCGGAGGGTGAAGCGGTCGAAGAGCACCGGCACGGGGAACGGGTCGGCGACGGTCGCGGCCGCCGAGTGGTAGTAGCTGACGGTGATGGTGGTCCGGCCGCCCGGCAGGGTGCCCGGGTCGACGTCGAACACCGCGACGCCGTGGGGGAAGGCGGTGTCCGGGTCGATGACCGCGGACCAGTGCGCCTTCTCCTTCGCGTCCGGGTCGGCCTTGAAGGTGAGGCGCTGGGTGCGCACCGAGGCCTGCCGCACGCCGTCGGGGTCGGTGGGCAGGTAGACGTCGTCGTGCCCGGCGGTGCCGCCCCCGCCGAGGATCAGGTGGACGGTGCCCCTGGAGGTGTCGATCAGGCGCAGGTCGTCGTCGGCGACGGCCGGGGTGAGCAGGCCGCCGGGCTCGGTGCCGCGGACCGGGTGGGTGCGCTCGTAGTCGTGGTCGTGACCGGCCAGCACGAGGTCGACGGAGTAGCGGTCGAGCACCGGCAGCAGGTGCTCGCGGATGCCCATGTCGCCGCCGTGGCTGGCGGCCGAGGAGGACATCGCGAACTGGTGCAGGTTGACGACGATCCAGTCCACCTCGCGGCCGCGCCGGGCGCGCGCCAGGATCCGCTCCAGCCAGCGGAGTTGGGCGCCCTCGCTGTAGCCGCTGATGTAGATGGACAGCCCGGTGGCCGGGTCGATGCTGGCGTCGTCCTCGACGGCGATCTCGTTGCCGTCGAGGCTGACGAAGAGCACCGCGCCGATCTGGAAGCTGTACCAGGTGCCGCAGTGGTCCCGGGTGCCGTTGTCGGGGAGCTCGAAGCGGGTCAGGTAGGAGGCGTAGCCGAGGTCCCCGCCGCCGGCCTCGACCTCGTGGTTGCCGGGCGCGGGCATCCACGGGCGGTTCGCGGCGGAGGTGGACAGGTTGTTCATGAACGCGTTCCAGCACTGCGGCTGGAGGTCCGTGTTGTTGTTGGCGTAGGCGAGGTCGCCGTTGAGGAGGTGGAACAGCGGCGCGAACCGCTCCACCTGGCGGACGGCCGCGGCGCCGTGGATCGAGGACTTCTTGAACACTCCGTCGCCGGTGCCCAGGTCCCCGAAGCTGGTGAAGCGGAAGGCGGCCCGGCCGCGGGCGGGGGCGGTGCGGAAGGTGCCGCGCACCGGGTCGGAGCCGTCGTGCAGCACCTCGTAGACGTAGGTGGTGTCGGGCCGCAGGCCGTCCAGACGGGCGTGGTGGGTGTAGGTCTCGACCTTGTTGAGCCCGTCCACGTAGGTCCGCGTCTCGGCGTCGACGCTGTGGCCGGCGCCGCCGCGCGGGGTGCCGATCCGGACCCGGGGCCGGCGCACGCTGCCGGCGGTCGCCCAGGAGACCGTCATCTCGCGGGAGGGCTCCTCGCCCCACTGCAGGTGGATCTGTTCGGGGCCGGGGGTGCCGGCGATCGCCGGCCGGGTCCACAGCAGGGTGGACGCGGGCAGCGCGGCGAGGGCGCCGGCCGCCGTACCGGTGCGCAGGACCGTCCGGCGCGAGGGGCGCGCCGGGGGCGCGAGGTGCGCCGGGTGCGTGGGGTGCGTGGGGTGCTCCGAAGGGTGTGCCACTGCCGCCTCCTGGGCTCGGGGAAACGCCCAGGAGAGTCCCAGCCGGACGGGAACCGGCGCGCCACTTCGGACGGTGCGGCCGGCGAACGGCAGTTGAACGCTCGGCCGGCGGTCCCGCCCGGACCGCGGCCGCACCGGGCCACGGGCCCCCGGCACGGGCCCGCGCCCGGGCACCCCGCAGGGGAGGTGGAAGCTGGCGCCGGGGTCCAGGGGGTCTTGCAGGGTGCCGGTCGTGCACCACGCGTGCGGCTGTCGCCCAACCGCCTCTCGGCCCCTCGGTCAGGAGTGCCCCGGCGGCACCCTTCGCGGCGTCGCGGCCGAGCCTGCCAGATGCCCCGAGCTGCGACAAGACGTCGGCCGTACCCCCTACTCCACGTCCGCCGCCCGCCACTGCGGGTGCTCGTGCCCGCCCGCCCGCGGCTGACGGATCGTTTCCGGTCAGCTTCGGCGATCTTTCGGTCCGGGCCTGCCGCCGACCGATCGTCCGCCGCTAGGGTGCGGCGCAGCCCCGCCCTCCTCTGCTCCTCCCTCCCCGCGCCGTCCCGACGGCCGGCTGACGACGATCGGAACGGTGTCGCCGTGACCAGGATCCTGCGCCGACTGATGACCCGCTTCGGAAGGGCCGCCGCGGTGGTCGCCGTGCTGGCGGCCGCCCTCACCGGCACGACGGCCGGCACCGCCTCCGCGGCCGGCGGCTGGAGCTGCTCCGGGGCGCCCGTCCCGGCCGGATACGTGATCACCATGTACAACGCGAGCGGCTGCAACAACCACGGCTCGTGGTACCAGCAGCCCGCGCAGAACCGCCTCTGGACCTGTTCGGGCTCCCCGATCGTCTCCGGCTACGTGCTGACCAACTACAACCCCCAGGGGTGCAGCGGCGTCGGCGCCTGGTTCCAGGAGCTGGTCCGCAACGGCGTCTGGACCTGCCCCTACTCGCCGATCCCGGCGGGCTACCGCAGCACCAGCTACGACGCTGGCGGCTGCAACGGCCTGGGCGCCTGGCTCACCATCAAGGCCTGACCCCGCGGATCGGCCCGGGCCGGGGTGCCGGCCCGGGCTCGGGGCGCCGGTCCTCCGGGAGGCGCTCCAGGCCCCTCCCCGCTCCGTTCGCCGCTCCGTTCCCGCCCGGATCCCGCCCGGATCCCGAACGGCCGGTACGGCCGGATGGCCGCGGGCCGGCGGGGTGGTCCGGCGCGGCCGGGCGGGTGACCTGCCGGACGTGTCGGCGGCGGCCCGCCCCACTCGGCGTGCGTCGGTGGGAGTGCGCCGCCTCCGGGCGGTGCAGGCCCTGTTCCCGAAGCTGAGAGCCGCCCATGCCTGCCACCGCGTGTCTCCGACGTCTCCTCCCCGCCGCCCTGTGCGCCGTCGCCGTCGCCGTCGCCGCCCCCACGGCCCAGGCCGCGCCACCAGGCCGCGCCACCGGCTCCGACCCCGGCGGGAGGCACGGCGGCAGGTACGACTGGGAGAGCGTGGCGGCCTGCGAGAGCAGCGGCGACTGGCACGTCAACACCGGCAACGGCTACTTCGGCGGCCTCCAGTTCGACGCCCCCACCTGGCGGGAGTACGGCGGCCTCGCCTACGCCCCGCGCGCCGACCTCGCCAGCCGCGAGGAGCAGATCGCGGTGGCCCAGCACCTCGCCGCGAAGCGCGGCCTCTCGCCCTGGCCGGTGTGCGGCGCCCGCGCCACCCGCGACCACGGGCGCGCGCACGACGAGGCCCTCCCCCTGCCGGCCGCACCGGCCGCCGCGGCCCCGGCCACCGCCCCGACCACCACCCCGACCGCCGGGGCCGGCACCTGGACGGTCCGCGACGACGACACCCTGGCCGACCTCGCCGACGCCCTGCGCGTGCCCGGCGGCTGGCCCGCCCTCTACGCGCTCAACCGCGCCGCCGTCGGCGGGGACCCGGACCTCATCCAGCCCGGACTCCTGCTGCGCCTGCCCTCCTAGCGATCCGTGAACGCCGTCGGGCCCCCCCGGGCCCGGGGGGGCCGGGGGGGCCCCGGGGGGGGCGCGGGGGGCGGGGGCGGGCGGGCGGCCCACCCCCCGGGGGCGCGGGGGGGGCGGGGGCGGGGGGGGGGGGGCCCGCCACCCGCTGGCCGGGCGTGCTTGGGCGGTCCGCGGCCCCCCCCGGCCGGGGGGCCCCCCCCCCGGCCCCGGGGGGGGGGGCGGGGGGGGGGGGCCCCCACGGCGTTGCCGCGGGTGCAGGGGCCGGACGGACGCCCTACCCGACGTGGACGCGGGGGCGGCGGGAGCGGTCCGGCTCGGCCTCGCGCAGGACCTCACGGGTGACGGGCGCGACCTCGCCCTGACCGAACAGGAAGAACCGCAGGAACTGGGCGAAGGGGTTGCCCTCGGTCCACTCGAAGTAGAGGTGCGGCTGCTGGCCGGTGCGGTCGCGGACGGTGAGGGCGAGAGCGGCGATCGCGTTGGGGATGCTGGAGCTCTCCAGCGTCAGCACCCGGTAGCGGCCGTGCAGCACCTCGCCGCGCACGGTCAGCGCGGCCTCGAAGTCGGAGGCGTCCCGGACGGTGACCTCGACGAAGACCAGGTCGTCCTCACCGGGGATGTCGTTGTCGGCGCGGATCTGGCGGATCTTGTCGCGGTACTCGGCGACGTCGCGGTGGGTGGGCTCGTTGGCGATCAGCCGCAGCGGGCGGTGCGCGTAGTCCCTGACGAAGCGTTCCGCCACCTCGTCCAGCGCCACGTCGGTGACCCGCAGCTCGAAGGCCCGCCGGAGCCTGGACAGCAGCGAGACCAGGATGATGCCGGCGATGAAGCAGGCGCCGATCTTCAGACCGTCGGGGCGCTCGGTCACGTTCAGCACCGTGGTGTAGAGGAAGATCACCGCGATGATCGCGAAGGCGGTGGTCCAGCCGCGCTGGCGCGCCTTGTACGCGGCGATGGTGACCGCGATCGCGGCCGAGCTGATCAGCACCAGCACACCGGTCGCGTAGGCGCCGCCCTGGGCGTCCACGTCGGCGTGGAAGATCCAGGTGACCAGGAAGCCGATCAGGGTCAGCACGATCACCATCGGCCGCACCGCGCGCGCCCAGTGCGGCGCCATGCCGTAGCGCGGCAGGTAGCGGGGCAGCAGGTTGAGCATGCCGGCCATCGCGGAGGCACCGGCGAACCAGAGGATGGCGATGGTGGAGAGGTCGTAGACGCTGCCGAAGGCCCCGCCGAGGTACTGGTGCGCCAGGTAGGCCAGCGCGCGGCCGTTGGCGTCGCCGCCCGGCTTGAACTGGTCGGCCGGGATCAGCAGCGTGGTGATGAAGCTGGTGGCGATCAGGAAGCAGCTCATGATCACGGCGGCGGTGGTGAGCAGCTTGCGGGTGCCGCGGATCCGGCCGGTGGGCTCCTCCTCGGTGTCGTCCGGGTCGCCCTCGATGTGCGGCATCACGGCGACACCGGTCTCGAAGCCGGACAGGCCCAGCGCGAGCTTCGGGAACACCACCAGCGCGACGCCGACCATGAGGACCGGGTTGCCGTGCTGGGCGGTCAGCGCGTCGGTCCAGTCGGTGACGACGTGCGGGGCCTCGACGACCTTCCAGAGGCCGACGGCCACCACGACCACGTTGAGCACCAGGTAGATCCCGACCAGGACGACGGCCAGGCCGATCGCCTCGCCGAAGCCCTTGAGGAAGACCGCTCCGAGCATCGCGACCAGGACCAGCGTGATCAGCACCTGCTTGCCGCCCAGGACGCCGGTCAGGTGCGGGTTCTCCACCAGGTGCGCGCTCGCGTCGGCGGCCGACAGCGTGATGGTGATCAGGAAGTCCGTCGCCGCGAAGCCCAGCAGTGCGAGGACGAACAGCTTGCCCTTCCAGAACGAGAGCAGCCGCTCCAGCATCGCGATCGAACCCTCGCCGCGCGGGCTCTCCTGGGCGACCCGGCGGTAGACCGGCAACGCTCCCAGCAGGGTGACGACCACCAGCACGATCGTCGCGATCGGCGACAGCACACCCGCGGCCAGGGCGGCGATGCCCGGCTGGTAGCCGAGCGTCGAGAAGTAGTCCAGGCCGGTCAGGCACATCACCCGCCACCAGCGCTCGCCCTTGTGGGCGCCGGAGTCCCCCGACTCCGCCCCACCGTGCCCGGAGCCCTCGGCGGCGGAGGGCTTCTCCGCGGACACGTCCTCCAGCAGCCAGTTGCGCAACCGTATTCGCGCCGACGACGGATCCGCCGTCGCCGTGTCCGTCGACCCCGACGAAGCCACCTTGCACCTCTTGTTTAAAGACCCCGTAAAAGCGCCGTCGGGCGACGGCAGTGCGCCAGGCTATGCGACGGGCGTCAAGGAATCGTCATCGGCCCGCGTTAAGAAAGCGTCATTGCTCCGCAGGTCGCGGCGGGTGGCACGGCGGGGGCGCGGGGGTGCCGCCGGAGCCCGGCCCCGGGCGGGACTCCCACGGCACCGCGGCGGGACTCCTGCGAGGGAGGGGCGAACGGCGAGAGCGGGACCCGGGCGAAAGGGCGCCGGGGCGGGCCTCCGCCGAGCAGGCGCCGGAGCGGGACGGACGGCCGACCCCGCCCCGGCACCCGCCGGTCAGGCCCGGTACCCCAGGACGGTCATCATGCCCGCCTCCGCGTGGTACACGTTGTGGCAGTGCACCATCCACAGACCCGGGTTGTCGGCGTCGAAGTCGACCGCCAGCGTCTCGCCCGGCAGCACCACCGCGGTGTCCTTGCGGGGCCCGTCACCGGCCAGCGCGAAGCTGTGCCCGTGCAGGTGGACGGGGTGCCACATGCCCGTGGTGTTGCGGAACTCCAGCCGGACCCGCTCCCCCGCCGCCACCGGATGGCGCTGCGACGGCTCGTACCGGCGGCCGTTGAACGCCCAATCGGCCTTCGCCATACCGCCGGTGAGGTCCAGTCGCACCGTGCGGTCCGGCGCCCTGGCCGGCAGCCGCACCGCCGGATCGGCCTTGAGCCGTGCCGCGGTGACCAGCTGCCCGTCCAGCTCGGCCGGGCGCACCGAGGCGTCCGGGGCCGTGCCGCCGCCGGTGCGCAGCAGGGCGAGCGCGGTGGCGCCCTTGCCCTCGGCGAGCGCGGTGAGCGGGAAGACGCCGTCCTTGACGGTGACCAGGACGTCGTAGCGCTCGCCCATGCCGAGCAGCAGCGCCTGGGTGGTGGTCTGCTCCACGGGGAAGCCGTCGGTGTGGGTGACCGTCAGCTCGTGGCCGCCGAGGGCGACCCGGTAGGCGGTGTCGCCGCCCGCGTTGACCAGCCGGATCCGCACCCGGTCGCCGGGCTTGGCGGTGAAGGTCTCGGGTGCGGCCGCCAGGCGGCCGTTGACCAGGTGGAAGGGGTGGGCGACGTCGCCGGCGTCGCCGCCGAGCAGGGCGCTGCGGGCTCCCATCAGCATCCGGGAGGGACCGGTGGCGCCGGCCGTGCCGGACGTCCCCGGCATGTCGTGGCCGCCCGCCGCGTGGTCCGTCCCGCCCGTGCCTGCGGTGAGTTCGGCCAGGACGGCGTCCGGGGTGCTGCCGTCGACGCCGTCCAGCCAGTCGTCCAGGACGACGACCCACTCCCGGTCGTAGCGCAGCGGCTCCCTGGGGTCCTCGACGATCAGCGGCGCGTACAGGCCGCGCTCCTGCTGCACCCCGGAGTGCGGGTGGAACCAGTGGGTGCCCGGGTGGCCGAGCGCGAAGCGGTGCTCGGCGGCGGCGCCGGGCCGGACGGCCTCCCGGGTGAGGCCCGGCACGCCGTCCATGTCGTTGCGCAGCGCGAGACCGTGCCAGTGCAGCGAGGTCGGCTGCGGCAGGTGGTTGGCGAGGGTGACGGCGAGGGTCTCGCCGGCGGTGGCGCGGATCTCCCGGCCGGGCAGCCGGTCGCCGTAGGCCCAGCTCCTGACGGTCCGGCCGCCGAGGTCGAGCGTCGTCTCGGTGGCGGTGAGGGCGACCCTGCGCTCGGGTCCGGGCCGGCGCGCGGCCTCGGCGGCGGCGACCTCGGGGCCGTCGGGGGTGACGAAGCCGCCGGGGGCGGCGGTCGTGGCGGTGGCGGCCGGGGCGTTCGGGTCGCTCGCGCCGGGCGGGACGGGCGTGCCGTTCGGGCCCTTCGTGCCGGGGTGGCCCATGGCGGAGTGGTCCATGCCTCCCGTGCCGCCGGAGGAGCAGGCGGTGAGCAGGCCGGTGCCGGCGGCGGCGAGCGCCGCGCCGAGCAGGGTACGACGGGTGGGTGTGCGCATGACGGAGTGCACCTCGTGCGGTGGTGTGGGTGAGTCGGACGACGCGTCGGCCGTTCCGCGCGCGGGCACGGGACGGCCGGCGCGCGCCTACTGACGCAGCACCGACAGCCGGGCGAGGAGGATCCGCCCGCCCCCGGGCGGGGGCAGCGCGCGGACGGCCGCCAGCAGCCGGGCCCGGACGGCGGCCGCGGCGTCGCGGTCGCGGTGCGGCAGCGGGCCGGCGGCGAGGAGCAGCAGCGTCCAGCCGACGAGGACGGCGAGGCAGACGGACATCGGGTCGGTACCGGCCGCCGCGGGGTGGGCGGTGGCGGAGCCGGCCGGCCGTCCGGCGGTCGGCGGGTGCGGCGCGGCGGGCTCGCCGGGCTGCGCGGCCGTCGCCCGGTGCGGCGCGGCGGCGGCCGCGTGCCCCCGGGCGCCCGTGCCGTCGCCACCGGGACCGTGCCCGCCCGCGGGGTGGCCGAGGGTGTGCATGGTGACGAGGCCGAGCAGCAGGGCGGCGAGGAGCAGCAGCCGCAGTGCCCGGGGCGCCGGGGGCAGGGCGAGCCGGGTCGGCCCGAGGGGTCGCGACCGCGCCATCCTCCGCCTCCCGACCGTCCGTGCCTCCGAGCGAGGCCGCCCACGTACCCCCGCAGGGTATCCCGAAGGCTACCCGGAGCCGGTGCGTCCGCCCGATCCGGGGTCAACTTCGTTCACCCTCTTGGCAGGTGCAATTTCACATTGCTATGTTACGCAGCACCCCAAGGGCACCGACGACCCCACCGTCCGCCCCGGCCCCACCCCACCCCCCGGCAGTCCCGGGCCGGAAACCCACGGCACTGCCGCCTCGCACCGCCCTGCCACTTCCCCCACCAGGAGTACCGGTGTCAACCTCCCGTGTCGCCAAGCGGGTCCTGCTCGCCGCCACCATGGCCGCCACCCTCACGCTGCCCAGCCTGCAGACCGCCCAGGCGCTCACCCCGGCCGCCACGACGGCCACCGCCCCCACCCCCGGCGCCACCGCGCCCACCGCCGGAAGCCCCGTCGGCGCCGACCAGCGCACCGCCTACGACGACGCCGACCACCTCGGCAGCGCCGCCGCCCGACCCGGCTCCGCCGCCCCGGCGCCCGGCGGCGGCTCGCTCGGCGGCTCCCCCGTCCCCGGCCTGCTGCCCGACCGCGTCGGCGCCCCCGCACCCACCGCCGCCCCGGCCTCCCCCGCCACCGCCACCGCCGCACCCACCACCCGCGCCGGCGTGCCCTGCACCGTCGACGGACTGACCGGCCTCGGCGCCGACCAGCTGGTCGCCTTCCTCACCGACCCGGCCGTCACCGCCGACGGCTGCCTGCGCGGCATCATCTGGACCTGGGACGCCCGCTTCACCACCACCATGGACAACGCCCACGTCCAGGCCGTCGCCCACCGGATCACCCAGCTGTCCGCCACCGACGACGGCAGCAACGCCTCGCACCTCTACGAGCTGTGGACGTACCTGCACGCCACCGTCTACCACGGCTTCAGCCACCACGAACTGAACGTCACCGACCCCGGCACGCTCGCGGTCCTCCAAGAGGCCGTCACCGCCTACACCGGCAGCGCGCACGCCTTCGACCGCACCGACCTCGCCGCCGACATCCTGCGCGAGGCCACCATCACCGCCGGCGCCGACGGGCTGCGCCAGCACAACCTCGGCCTCGCCCGTCGCCTGCTCGGCGTCCTCGCCCCCGGCACCACGGTCGCCGACAGCTCCGCGTGGGGCAACGCCGTCCTCCAGGCCCTCAACATGAACTACCTCGGCGTCGCCAACCAGGACCCGGCCTACCTCGCCGCCGTCACCGCCGACGGCGACTTCCGCGCCGCGATCCGCGCCTACGCCGGCTGGGGCCACCTCAAGGGCACCGCCAACGCCTGGGCGGCCCGCGACGCGATGGGCGAGTACGGCCGCCTCGGCCAGGTCGCGGCCCTGCACGACGGCGTGGTCGCCGAACTCGGCGCCCTGCTCACCACCACCAAGGCCACCTTCGGCGAGTGGTCCGACCCGTGGGCCAAGCTCATCGGCTGGGCCAACACCTACGGCGTCTGCCAGCAGTTCGGCGTCTGCGTCGCCGACCTCGAGAAGCGTCTCTTCCCCAACACCTACACCTACGACAACGGCGCCATCGAGGTCCGCACCGCCCTCGACAAGGCCACCGTCGACCAGATGTACTACGCCAGCAAGCAGGTCAAGAGCCAGTTCCTGCGCGTCCTCGGCACCGACCAGCCGCTCGCCGGCGACGTCAACAGCACCCTGCACATCCAGCTCTACGCCTCCCGCGCCGACTACGAGGTCTACCACCCGATCCTCACGGGCTACAGCACCAACAACGGCGGCATCTACATCGAGCGCGGCGCCACCTTCTACACCTACCAGCGGCGCGTCCCGCAGGACTCCACCCTGACCCTCGAGGAACTCTTCCGCCACGAGTACGTGCACTACCTCAACGGCCGCTGGGCGGTGCCGGGTTACTTCGGTGACACCCGCTGGTACGCCGGTGACCGGACCACCGCGATGGACGAGGGCACCGCCGAGTTCTTCGACGGATCCACCCGCGACCAGGGCATCCGGGTCCGCAAGTCGCTGGTCGCCAAGCTCGCCTCCGACGAGGCCTCCGGCATCCCCCGGATGACCATCGCCCAGATCCTGCACGCCGGTTACGACGACACCCCGGCGTTCCACTTCTACAACTACGCCGGCACCTTCTTCGAGTTCCTCTGGACCGCCCACCCCTCGCTGCTCCGCGAGATGTACGACCACCAGCGCGCCGACGACCCGGCCGGTTTCGACGCCTGGCGCGAGCGCCTCGGCGCCGACGCCGCCCTGAACCGCGAGTACTCCGCCTTCCTCGACGCGCAGATCAAGGACGTCGACCACCTGTTCGTGCCGTCCACCTCGTTCACCGCCAACGGCTCGCTCGACCTCGCCTGGGCCTCCGAGGTCCGGACTGCCTTCGCCGCGGCCACCCAGAACACCCCGGACTGCACGGACAACGGCGACTGGGCCAACAAGCCGATGCGCTTCGTCTGCACCGGCCGCATCACCGCCAACCTCACCGACGCCACCGACCCGGACAAGGTCTTCAAGGACATGTCCGACACCGTCGACTACTTCGTCCTCGCCCGCACCAGGGACGTCGCCGGCGCCGACAACCTCAACGACATGAACTGCACCTTCGGAAAGGTCGACGTCTGGCCCACCGGCCGGGCCGGCACCGCCGACTACACCTGCGAGGGCCCGCTGCGCCGGTAGGCCCTCCCCTCGACCCGGCCCGGTGCGGACCGTGTGGGATCCGCACCGGGCCGACGGAGCCGCCGCACGGCCACACCGCCCGCCGGCGCCGGGCGGGCCGTGCGGCCCCCGAAGGCCGGGCGGCGGGCCCTGCACCCGCCGCCCGGCCGCCGCCGCGACCGCGGCCCGAATCCGCCGGCCGGATCCGTCCGCCCGCCGCCGCGGCCGACTGCCGGAATCGCGGGATATCCCGCCCCGACCGCCGGCGCGGGGATTCCGGGGAACCGGGCCGTCACACACCGGCAGAGGCGAGGAGGAATTCCCGTCCGCGGAAATCCGCCGCCCGGCCGCGGCCGTGACCCCGCGGCCCCGGCCCCGGCCACCGGCGGCGGGGCGGGCCCGGCGGTCGACGCCTCGGCCCGCCCCCACCCGGCCGGACGGGGGTCCGGTGCCCGTGGCTGGTCCCGCGCCTGCACGGCCGTCCCGACCCGCACCCCCGAGCGGACCCCGACGATCGACCCCTAGGGGCGTAGACACGGGGCGGGGCGGGAATGGCTGGATCGTAGGGGCCAGCCCGCCAGCCGTGAGAAGGTGTCAGCCATGACGGTTTTCAAATTCATCCTCAATGTCATCTGGCTGCTTTTCTGTGGGATCTGGATGGCGATCGCCTACGCGGTCGCGGGAATCATCTGCTGCATTCTCATCATCACCATTCCATTTGGCATTGCGTCCTTCCGGATCGCCGGTTTCATCCTCTGGCCGTTCGGGCGGACGACGGTGGAGAAGCCGGAGGCCGGGGCGGCGTCCTGCATCGGGAACGTGATCTGGCTGATCTTCGCGGGGTGGTGGCTGGCCCTCGCGCACCTGATCACCAGCGTCCCGTTGTTCCTGTCGATCATCGGGATCCCCTTCGGGTGGGCGAACCTGAAGATGATCCCGATCTCGCTGATGCCGCTCGGCCGCGAGGTCGTGCCGACCGACGAGGCGTGGGGCGCCCGCTAGGGATCCTTGGACGGCGCCCCCGCGCGGCGGGCGGCGGGCGGCGGAACGGAAACGGCTCCGCACCGGTGCAGGTTCACCGGTGCGGAGCCGTTTTCGCACGTCCGGGCAGGTGCGGGCGGGTCGGAACCCGGCCGCACCAGCCACCTTGCCAGAGCTTGCCTTAGGTTTCCAAACTTCAGTCACGTTATTGCCTGAGGTTGCCAATCCTCCTAGGCTGGGGTGCGCCAGTTCAGCTCCCCACGGCCAGACGAGAGGCAGCAGTGACCGAACCGAAGATCAGCGTGGTGATCCCCTACAAGCAGCGCCTGGACAACATCCGGGCGGTGTTCACCTCGCTCGCCGAACAGACCCTGGACCGCTCCGAGTTCGAGGTCGTGGTCGGGGTGATGGAGTACGACCCGGCGTACGTCGCGCTGTGCCGCGAGTTCACCGGGCGGCTCGACATCGTCTCGGTGCTCACCAGCAAGGAGTGGAACACCAGCCACGCCCGGAACCTGGGCATCCGGCACGCCACCGGGAAGGCCGTCATGGTGCTCGACGCCGACGTCGTCATCCCCCCGGCTGCCCTGCGCACCCTCTACGAACGGCACTTCCAGCACGGCCAGCAGGTCTGCGTGCTCGGCCAGGTCTTCGGCTACGACGAGGTGATCTCCACCGACCTGGACACCGTCGAGGCCCCGGACTACGCGCACTACCGCCAGGTTCTCGCCGACCTGGAGTCGGCGGACCGGGCCCGGCTGGACCCTCGCTGGTCCGCCGGACACGCCCCGGCCTTCGCCCGGTTCCCCTGGGCCTTCGCCCGCACCGGCCTGATGGCCCTGCCGACCGCGGCCGTCCGCACCCACGGGCTGCTGCTCGACGAGGGCTTCCTCGGCTGGGGCGCCGAGGACCAGGAGTGGGGGCTGCGGATCGCCCGGGCCGGGCTCCCGATCACGCTCGGCCAGGACGTCTACGGCGTCCACCTGCCGCACCGGCGGGACTCCGGCGCCCAGGACCGCTCGGCCGTCGAGACCAACCGGTACTACCTGGCCAAGTGGCCCCGGCTCGACCTGGAACTGGCCCTCGCCTTCGGCGGGTGGCTGGAGGCCGACCGCCTGATGCCGGAGGTCGAGCGGGAGCTGGCCGCAGCCGCCCCCGGACACACCCTCGGTGCCGTCCGCGGCACCGTCGACGGACGCGACGTGCTGGCCCTCGGCGTGCTGCTCGACGAGCACGGGCGGATCGCCGACCCGGAGGCGGCGGCGCTGTTCGCCGGACGCGCCCCGGCCGAGGTGCTCCCGCTGGTCGGCTTCGCCCTGCCGTACGAGGACGCGAGCGTCGACGAGTGCCGGCTGCTGGCACCGGTCTGCGGCCTCGGCGAGCCCTACCGGGCGGCCGTCCGGAACTCCGCCGAGCGGGTCGCGCGCAAGGTCGGCGCACCGGCCGGCGACGACCGGCGCTGACCGCCCCGGGGGCGGCGGCGCGCGGCCGTGCCGCCGGCCCCGCACCCGTTTCGCCGGCCCCGCGTCCGTTCGCCGACGACGCCGGCTCCACCGCCGGCACCAGCAGACACCAGAAGACACCGAAGACGAGGAGACGAGACATGACCCCGCCCCCGATCCGGCTCTCCGCCGCCGTGATGACCCACCCCCGGCGGGCCGCGGCCGCCCACGCCCTGGTCGAGCGCTTCCCCGGCCTGGACCTCACCGTCGTGCTCGACCCGGAGCCCGACGGCCCGCCCTCGGCGCTGCGCAGCGCCCGGGTGGCCTGGGAGTCGGTCCGCCCCGGGGCCACCCACCACCTGGTGCTCCAGGACGACGCCCTGCCGGTCGAGGACCTCCTCGACCGCCTGCTCCCGCTGATCGAGGCCGAACCGGACGCCGCTCTGTGCCTGTTCACCGAGTGGGGTTCGCGCACCTCGTACGCGGTCCGGATCGCCGCGCTGCTCGGGCACGACCTGGCGCCCGCCGTCGACGACTACGTGCCCTCGGTCGCACTCGTCCTGCCCGCCGACGTGGCGCTGGGCTTCGGCGAGTTCGTCCGGACCAAGGCCGACAGCGGGCACCCGGACGACCTGGCGCTGCTGAACTACCTGGCGGACCGGGGCACCCGGACGCTGATCCCGGTGGCCAACCTGGTCGACCACCACAACGACGTCAGCCTGGTCGGCAACAACGTGCACGGCCGCCGTTCCGCCGCCTGTCTGGCCCCGGTCGGCGCGGCCCTCCCGGCGGGCGGCCCGTACTCGCTGCTCACCGGCCTGGAGACCGTCCCGTACTACGACTTCTGGGGCCAGTACTCGGACGCCTGCGTGCCGGACGACTCCACGGTGGACGGGCGGGTGCGGACCTCGGCGCGCGAGGCCCTGCTGGAGCGCGGCGTCACCGTGGACCGGTTGGCGGCCGAGCTTCGGGAGTCGCTGGGCCGGCGCCCGGAGAGCGAGCTGCTGACCGACCGGGTGAGCGAGGTGGTGCTCACCGAGGTCTGGATCGTCTCGTTCCTGCTCGGCGTCATCACCGCGGAGGTGGACCCGGGGCGCGGCGCGGGCATCGACCCTGACCGCCCGCTGGCCGGCGCGGCGCTGGCGACCCTCGGCCCGGGCGCCGTCCGCCGGGTGGTGCCGGACCGGCTGCTGCCGGCGGTCGGCGCGCTGCTCCGTCCGCTGGTGCGGGACGCCGTCCTGGCCGGCGCCGCGGCGGTGGCCGGCTGACCGCCTGACCCGGCCCACCCGTTCGGGCCCGCCTCTCCGGGGCCGTGGACCGCTGCCGAGCGGTCCACGGCCCCGAGGCGTGACCGGGCCCGGCGCCCGGACGAGAACACCCGGACGACGGTGCTCGGACGAGGGAGGACGGACGGGGGCGTACGGAGGACGACGGCGGTGCGGCGGGCCCGGGGCCTGCCGCACCGCCGTCGTCCGTCCCCGCGGTCGTCCCTCAGCTGTAGCTGCGCGCCTGGAGCGCGAACAGGTCCGCGTAGAGGCCGCCGCGCGCCACCAGCTCGACGTGGTCGCCGCACTCGGCGACGGTGCCGCCGTCCAGTACGACGATCCGGTCGGCCATCCGGACCGTGGAGAAGCGGTGCGAGACGAAGAGCGTGACGCCGCCGTGCCGGCCCACCTGCTCGGCGGAGCCCGCGTAGCGCTCGAACACGCGGTGCTCCGCGGCGGCGTCCAGCGCGGCGGCCGGCTCGTCCAGGATCAGCAGCAGCGGTTCGTCCCGCAGCGCGGAGCGGGCCAGGCCGAGGCTCTGCCACTGGCCGCCGGACAGTTCGGCGCCGTCCACGTAGCCGCGTCCGAGCGGGCCGTCCAGGCCGCCGGGGACCCGGGGCAGGACCGGCCCGGCACCGGCCTGTTCGAGCGCGGCGACGAGGACCTCGTCCGCGTCGATCCGGCCGAGGTCGCCGACGCCGACGTTCTCCCGCAGGGTGAGCTCGAACCGGGCGAAGTCCTGGAACAGCGCGGAGACCCGGGCCTGCCACTCCTGCGGCGGTGCGTCGCGCAGGTCCACGCCGTCGACCAGGATCCGCCCCGAGGTCGGCTGGTAGAGCCCGCAGAGCAGCTTGACCAGCGTGCTCTTGCCGGCGCCGTTCTCGCCGACCAGTGCCACCGTGCTCCCGGCCGGCAGGTCGAGGTCGACACCGCGCAGGACGGGGCGGTCGGTCCCGGGGTAGCTGAAGCCGACGCCCTCCAGCCGGATGCCGCGGCTCAGCCGCAACGGGACGCTCCCGGCCGGCGCGGCGGCCGCGGGGCCGGCTCCCGGCGCGGCCCCGCCCGCGGTGGCCGTGCCGGCCTGCCGGGCGGGCCAGGCCCGCAGGCCGAGCAGCCGCTGGACGGTGTGCCCGGCCGCCTGGAGCGTCGACAGGGTGCTCAGGGCGGCGGCCACCTGGCCGTTGACCTGGACGGCCAGGGTGATCACCAGGACGACGTCACCGATCGTCAGCCGGCCGCGGACGGCCTGCCGGATGACCAGGTAGACCGCCCCGCAACAGGCCGCGGCGAAGGCGAGCTGGCCGAGCGCCCGGAACGCGGCGGCGGACAGCTGGCCGCGCCAGAGCCGCCCGGTGGCCTGCTCCCAGCTGCGGTCGTGCAGGCGGACCAGCGCGGCCTCCGTCCCGAACAGCCGGGCCTCCTTGGCCGACCTGGCAGTGGTCGCGGTGTGCAGCAGGTGGCGGGCGCGGCGGTTCTGTTCGGCGGCGGCGGTGCGCGAGCGGTCGATGCGGCGCTGTGCGGACCGGCCGGTCAGCACCGGGGGCAGGGCGGCGAGCGGGAGGAGCAGCAGCCAGGGTTCCAGCGAGCCGAGGACGGCCGTGGTGATGGCCAGTTGCACGACGAGGGCCACGATCTGCAGCAGCGCCTCGACGTAGGCCCGCATCCGCTGGACCTCCTCCCGGACCAGTTCGACGGTGTCGGCGAACTCGGAGCTGTCCAGGTGCTCGATCCCGGGCGTGCCGTTGGCGAGGGCCATCAGTTCGGAGGTGACCTCGCCCTCGGCCTGCTCGCCGAGCTCGAAGTAGTGGAGGTGGGCGAAGTGACCCATCATCAGTTCGGCCACCAGGGCCGCCGCGATGACACCGGCCAGCAGCAGGGCGGGGGCGAGGCGGTGGTCGAGCAGGTCGTCGGTGAAGGCCCGCAGGGCGAGCGCGCCCAGCGGGACGGCCAGGTGGCCGAGGGAGATCAGGGTGGCGGCCTTGAGGAACCGGCCGCGGTCGGTGCGCCAGGCGAGTCCGAACAGCCAGCGCATGGTGCGGGCGAGGTGGGTCATGAGGCGGCGTCCGTCAGCAGGTCGGGTTCCGCCGGCTCGGCCTGGTCGGTGAAGCGCTCGGCCTGCAGGCGGAACAGGGTGGCGTACCGGCCGCCGGCGGCGACCAGTTCGTCGTGGCTGCCGCGTTCGACGACCTTCCCGTGTTCCAGGACGACGATCTGGTCGGCCCGGCGGACGGTCGAGAAGCGGTGGGAGATGATCAGCGTGGTGAGACCGCGGGTCATCTCGAGGAAGCGGTCGTAGAACTCGACCTCGGCGCGGACGTCGAGTTGGGCGGTGGGCTCGTCGAGGACCATGACCGAGGCGCCGGCGCGCACGGCGTACATGGCGCGGGCGAGGCCGATCCGCTGCCACTGGCCGCCGGAGAGGTCGCGGCCGTTGCGGTACTGGCGGGAGAGCACGGTGTCCAGGCCCTGCGGGAGCGCGGCGAGGACCTCGGTGGCGCCGGCGCGGCGGGCGGCGGCGAGCAGGTCGGCCTCGTCGCCGGCGAAGCCGGGTGCGCCCAGGGCGATGTTCTCGCGGGCGCTCAGCTCGTAGCGGACGTAGTCCTGGAAGATGACGGCGAGCCGCCGGTGCCACTCCTCGGGTGCGATGTCGGTGAGGTCGTGGCCGTCGACGGTGATCCGGCCGGCGGTCGGGTCGTACATCCGGGTGAGGAGCTTGACGAGGGTGGTCTTGCCGGCGCCGTTGAGGCCGACCAGTGCGGTCGAGGTGCCGGCGGGCAGTTCCAGGTCGAGGCCGTCGAGGACGGCGCGGCCGCCCGCGCCGTAGCGGAAGCCGACGTCGTGGAAGCGGATCGAGCGTTCGGGCAGGCCGGCCGCCGGGCGGTCGGCGCCGGGGGTCAGGGCGGGCAGGGCGCGGGCGCCGTCGCGGAAGTCCAGCAGGGCCTGGTGCGCGATGGCGCCGTACTGGGTCTGGACGTCGCACTCGGGGAAGTAGACGCCGAAGCGCATCAGGGTGAGGACGGCCTGCAGGGCGATGCCGAGTTCCAGCAGGCCGAGGCCGTGGTCCACCGCGGCGACGGCGAGCATGGCGACGGTGGCGGCCGATCCGGCCACGCCGACGGCCGACAGCAGGACGAAGGGGCGGCCGAGGATGCGCCGCCGGCCCTGCCACATGGTGGTCAGGTAGCCGAGGTTCTCGCGCGCGTACCGGTCGCGCAGCCAGCCGATCAGGCCGAGCAGCCGGATCTCCTTGGCGGCGTGCGTGCCCGAGGCGAGGGTGCGCAGGTAGCCGACGCGGCGCTTGTGGCCGGTGATGCCGTCGTAGAAGTCGCCGAAGGCGCCGAGCGAGCCGCGCTGGCCGAAGCGGATCACCAGGGCGGTCAGGCCGATCACCACGGCCGCGGCGGGGGACAGCGCGAAGCCCACGAGGAGCACCGAGCCGGTGAGCTGGGTGTAGCGGGCGACCAGGGCGAGGGCGCCGGCGGCGGCGTCGCCGGGGGAGGCGGACTCACGGTCGAAGGCGGTCCTGGCGGCGTCGAGCCGGTCGAGCAGGCGCGGGTCGTCGAGGGCCATCGCGGGGGCGTCGGTGAGGGCCGCGTGCATCAGCAGGCCGCGGCAGCGCTGGTCGACGTGACGCATCACCAGTTCGCCCGCGGCGGCCTGGAAGGGGGCGAGGGCCTGTTGCAGGGCGAGTGCGAGGGCGGCCACCCCGAGGGCGGTCAGGACGGCGGTCCAGGCGTGCGGGGCGGCGCCGGTGACGGCGGCGGGCACCCGCTGGAGCAGGACGCTCATGGCCACGACGAAGCCGACGGGCAGGATCCCGAGCAGCACGTTCAGCAGCAGGGTCGCCGCGAGGGTCCCGGGTGGGACGTGGCGCAGCAGCCGGGCCACCGAGAGCCAGCGGGCGGTGCGACGGCGCAGTTCGGCGGTGGTGGCGCTCATGTCCGCTCCGACCGGGGGGCGGGCCGGTGCGCTGCTGCCTGGTGGTGCCCGTTGGCACGTCTTGTCACGGCCTGGGTCTCCTTTCAGTTGCCGGGGTCAGGCCCGCGGGCAGTGAGGGTCGCGACCGCGGGCCATGAAGCAACTGTGCCAGAGTAGGCAACTCTCAGGCAACGACGTGACAAGAAAAGTGTCTCAGGCCGGACCCTCCTCCAGGATCTCCGCCAGAATGCGCCAGACCTCGGCCGCGAGATCGATGTTGGAGGCCTGCCGGGCCTGTTCGGCCAGCTCCTTCAGCTGCTTGATGCCCTCGCTCCGCCGGCCCTCGATGATCAGCAGCCGGCTGTTCATGATGCTCAGCCGGATCTGGTCCCGGTAGGTCAGCCGCAGGTCGCCCCGGAACAGCTCGTCGTGGGCGGCCCGCGCGTCGGCGTAGCGGCCCTCCTCGAAGGCGAGGTAGGCCTGCAGCGTGCGGAACTCCTGGCGCAGCATCGGGGTGCCGACCAGCGCGAGCGCCGACTCGGCCTCCGCCATCCTGGCCCGGGCCAGCTCGGTGCGCGGCGGCGTCAGCTGCAGCGCGAGGGACGCGCCGGCCAGGCGCAGCCGCATCCAGAGGGTGAGGTCCACCCGGCTGTCCAGCCATTCGATGGCCCGTTCCAGGTGCTCGATCGCGCCCTCGTGGTCGCCCTGGCGGTAGCGCACGGTGGCGGCCGCCCAGAGCGCCTCGGCGCGCAGCGCGTCGGTGCGGTCCCCGACCAGGCCGAGCAGCTCGTCCACGTGCGCCCGCGCGTCCGGCAGCCGGCCCGCCTCGGCCTCCGCGGAGACCAGGGCCAGCAGGGCCCCGGCCACGGTGAGCACGGACAGCCCGGACTCCTTGGCCAGGCGGTGCGCGCCGGCCGCGTGCCCGATGGCCTCGTCGATCTCGCCGGCGGAGCGCTCGAAGCGGGCCAGCTGGGTCCACGCCCGGCACTGCAGCTCGGGGAGCGCCAGCTCGCCGCCGATCGCGGCGAGCTCCTGCAGGCAGGCCAGCTCCCGGGGGCGGTCGCCGAGGGTGCGCCAGTGCCGGGCGACCAGCCAGAGCGCCTGCCAGCGCTGCAGCGGGTCCTGCTCGTCGCCGGACTCGAGGGCGGTGATGAGCCCCTCGACGGCCTCGTCGCCCTCCATCGAGGTGGCGATGCTCAGCGCCTGGGCAAGCGAGTTGCCCGACGGCGGCAGGTCGAAGGCGGACCGGTCCACGTCGAGTTTCCCGGCGAGGTAACCCACCACCCGGTCGGTCGGCTGCCGCAGCCCCGACTCCAGTCTCGAGAGGTATCCGGTGGAGATCTCCTCGCCGGCCAGTGCCGCCTGGGAGAGGCCGCGCTTGGCGCGCAATTCCTTCAGTCGGCGCCCGAAAAGAGGCTGTTCCATCAATGTGAGTCCCTGATGTCCGGAGGCCCGCATTCAGGTGCTGCTCAGCGAGTGCGAAGCCGCCTGAATTCAGCATCCGATGGCGGGCGAGAGCTGATGACAGCACCGCAGCGTAGTGGAAATCGGGACAGATGGGCAAACCTAGGCTACGTCAGTTGGTCTAGACTTGCCAACTTGAGGCAACCTATTGCCAAGGCTCGGACGGCCTGACTAAGTTGGCCTCGTTGGCAACGGCAGACACCACGAGTTGCCCCCAGCAACACCCCCCACACACACCCATGTCCTGGAGTGACCCATGCGTGCTCGCACCCGGCTGACCGCCGCCGCCCTGTTCGCCGTCCTCGGCCTCGCCGCCGTGGCCGGCCTGAACGGGCCCGGCAACGGCATCGACTGGCCGGCCCCGCCGACCCGCACCAGCGCCGCCAGCGGCCCGGACAACGGCATCGACTGGCCCACCGGGCCGTCCGGCGCCACTCCCACCGCCACCCCGACGCCCACCGCCACCGGCGGCACCCACGGCCCCGGGATCAACACCCCGGGCAACGGCATCGACTGGCCGTAAGCGGCCCCCACGCCCGCTCGTCCGAACCAGCCGAACGGAGTCAACGCACGTGTCGCTCCACTACCCGACCCGCCTCGACGCCACCGCGACCCCACTCGACGCCACGGCGCCGCTGAGCCCCGAACAGCTCGACCGGTTCGCGGAACAGGGCTACCTGATCCTCCCCTCGTTCCTCCCCGCAGACCTGGTGGACCGGCTCAGACCGGAGGTCGACCGCTGGGTCGACGAGGGCCTGCGGGCCCGCTCCATCGCCTGCTGCCTCCAACCCGCGGTGCACGGCGACCCGCCCGTGCTGGAACTCGAACTGCCCGCCCACGGCGAACTGATCGGTCACCCGCCGCTGCTGGCCGTGCTCGACCGGCTGCTCGGCCCGTCCTTCGTCTTCCACCACCTGCACAGCGACCGCCAGGCCCCCGGCCTGGCCGGCAAGCAGTGGCACCACGACTACGAGCAGGCGCTCGCCTCGGACCGCGCGTACGGCATGGTGCACACCCTGCACTACCTCGACGGGCTCGACCGCGAGACCTCGGCCCTGGTCGTGCTGCCCGGCTCGCACCACCGGGCCGCGCCCAAGACCGCCCTCGCCCACCTGGACACCGGGGTGCTGCCCGGCGAGGTCGTCGTCGACGAACTCCCGCCCGGCTCCACGGTGGTGCTGCACTCGGCGCTGTTCCACGCCCGCCGGCCGAACCCGCACCACCCCGGCAAGGAGCGCTACTTCGTCGACGCGTCGTACTGCCAGACCGGCGCCCTGTGGCCGCCGGTGAAGCCGTACTGGCGCCACATGCTGCGCCGGGCACGCGAGTTGGAGCTCGACCGCGGGACGCGGCCGGAGCTCTTCGCCGAGCGGCACTTCACGGAGTACCGCAAGCCCGCGTGACCGGACCACCGGACCACCCAAGGAAGGAACTCGGATGTTCTACTCGGGAGTCTCCTGGAGCGCCGAGGGGTACCACGTCCACACCGTCGACCAGGACGGCCTCGCAGCGGCGCCGCTGCACTTCGCACCGGCGCGCACCGAGGAACTGATCCGCCACCTGCGCGGCCTCGACGGGCCGCTGGTCACCGTGGTGGAGAGCACCAACGGGATCCTCGACGGCCGCCTGATGGCCGCCGGGATCACCGTGCACCGGATCGACGCCCACGCCCTGCCCGCGCGCCCGCCGTTCAGCTCGGTCGGCGCCGAGGAACTGGCCCGCACCGCACGGCTGCGGCCCTCCGCACTCGTTCCGCTGGAGCGCCGGCGCGGCACCCAGACCGGCCGGGAGGGCGAGCTGGAGGCCTGGATCGCCTCCACCACCGCCGAGGTGGCCGCCCTCACCCGGGCCGGACGCCTGATCAGCCACGGCGGGGCCGGACGCCGCGAGGTCGCGCTGACCTTCGACGACGGCCCGCTGCCGCCCTACACCGACCGGATCCTCGACGTGCTGGAGCGCTACCGCGTCCCCGCGACGTTCTTCTGCGTCGGCATGAACGCGGGCGCGCACCCCGACCTGCTGGTCCGGATGCGCGAGCAGGGCCACCTGATCGGCAACCACACCTGGTCCCACCCGTTCCTGCCCGAGCTGACCCGCGCGCAGCTCGTCGAGCAGCTGGAGCGCACCGACGAGGCCATCGCCACGGCCTCCGGTGGCCCGGCCCCCACCCTGTTCCGCCCCCCGTACGGGGCGCGGACGCCCGAGGTGCTGGGCTGGCTGGAGGAGACCTTCGCGCGGATCGCGCTCTGGGACGTCGCCCCCGACGACTGGACCATGCCGGGCGCCGAGGCGATCTCCGCCCTGGTGCTGGAGCAGGCCCGGCCGGGCTCCATCGTGCTGCTGCACGACGGCGGCGGCGACCGCACCCAGACCGTGGACGCGCTGCCCGCCATCATCGAGGGGCTGCACGGGCGCGGCTACCGCTTCGTCACCGTCGACGAGCTGGCGCCGCCCACCCAGGCGCCCCCGGCGGGCGCGGGCCTCAGCGGCGCGTCCCCGGCGGGCGCGGGCCGCGCGGAGCGTGCCCGGTGAGCGCCCGGGAACCGGCCGCGAACTGGGCCGGGAACGTCGTCTACGCCCGCAAGCGGCTCCACCGCCCCGGCAGCGTCGAGGAGTTGCGCCGTCTGGTGGCACGGGCCGCCCGAATCCGCGCCCTGGGCAGCGGCCACTCCTTCAGCCTGGTCGCCGACACCGTCGACGACCAGGTGGTGCTGGACGGCCTCCCGCCCGAGGTCGTCGTCGCCCCCGACCGGTCGACGGCGACCGTGGCGGCCGGCCTGCGCTACGGCGACGTCGCGGCCGCCCTGCACCGCTCCGGCCTGGCCCTGGCGAACCTGGCCTCGCTGCCGCACATCTCGGTGGCGGGCTCCGTCGCCACCGGCACGCACGGCTCCGGCGACGGGCAGCAGTGCCTGTCCGGCGCCGTCACCGCACTGGAACTGGTCGGCCCCGACGGCGGGACCGTCCGGCTCAGCCGGGCCGACGACCCGGAGGTCTTCCCCGGCGCGGTGGTCGCGCTCGGCGCGCTCGGCGTCGTCACCCGGCTGACCCTGGCCGTCGAACCGGCCTACCGGGTCGCCCAGCGGGTGCGGGTCGACGTGCCGCTTGAGGAGGTCGCCGACCGCTACGACGAGGTGTTCGGCGCCGCCTACAGCGTCAGCGCATTCACCGACTGGCGCAGCGGCCGGGCCGATGTCTGGCTCAAGCACCGCGTCGACCGCCCCGCCGGCACCTGGAGCGGCGGCCGCCCGGCGGACCGCCCGATGCACCCCGTCCCCGGCATGCCGGCCGGCTCCAGCACGCCGCAGCTGGGCGTCGCCGGGCCCTGGCACGAACGCCTGCCGCACTTCCGGCCGGACCTGACCCCGGGCGCCGGCGCCGAACTGCAGTCCGAGTACTACCTGCCGCGGGAGGCCGCCCCGGCCGCGATCGCCGCGGTGCGCGAACTCGGCGAGCTGGTCGCCCCGGTGCTGCACGTCGCCGAACTGCGGACGGTCCGCGCGGACGACCTGTGGCTGAGCCCCGCCTACCGGCGCGACTCGGCGACCTTCCACTTCACCTGGGTGCGGGACCTGCCCGCCGTCCGGCCCGTCCTGGAGGCCGTGGAGCGGCGGCTGATGCCGCTGGGCGCCCGGCCGCACTGGGGCAAGCTCACCGCCGCCGCCCCGGCCGCGACCGCCGCCGGCTACCGGCGGGCCGCCGACTTCGCGGCGCTGGCCCACCGGCTCGACCCCGACGGCAAGTTCCGCAACGGCTTCGTCGACGCCCTCTTCCCGCGCGGGCCGCACCCGGCCCCGCACCCGACCGACACCCACCGCCCCGTCTCCGTGAGGGAGAACCCATGAGCGTCATGACCGCCCCGACCGCCGGCCTCGACCGCGAGGTGCGCTTCGGCGACGTCCGCTACGACTTCCACGTCCGGCACGGACGCACCGCCTGGCTCGACCTGCGCACCCGCTTCGCCCGGCTGGACGCCGACCGCTTCGTGGTCGTCGCGGACGCCGGCCTGCCCGCCCACGTCGTCGCCGAGACCGAGCGGCAGCTGTCCCTGCTCGCCCCCACCGTCGTCCTGAGCGCCGCCGCCGACGAGACCGAGAAGAGCCTCACCACGCTGGACCGCCTCGCCGAGCAGGCGCTGCGCAGCGGCATCACCCGGCGCTCGGTCGTGGTGGCCCTCGGCGGCGGCGTGGTCGGGAACATCGCCGGCCTGCTGGCGGCGCTGATCTTCCGCGGGATCCGGCTGGTGCACATGCCGACCACCCTGCTGGGCATGTCCGACTCGGTGCTCTCGCTGAAGCAGGCGGTCAACTCCCGCTGCGGCAAGAACCACCTGGGCACCTTCCACGCCCCCGTGCTGGTCTGGAACCACCTGGACTTCCTGGAGTCGCTGCCGGCCGCGGAGACCCAGTCCGCGCTCTGCGAGATGATCAAGAACGTGCTGGCCATCGTGCCGGAGCGGTACGACGAGGTCGCCGCGCTGCTGCGCCCGGACGGCCGCTACTCCCCCGACGTGATCACCTCGTTCATCGACCTGTGCGTGGACGCCAAGACCTCGGTGATGCACGACGACCCGACCGAGAAGCACGAGGCCCTGGCCCTGGAGTACGGGCACACCGTCGGCCACGCGGCCGAGCTGCTGACGGACGGCCGGCTGCGGCACGGCTTCGCCATCGGCGTCGGCATGCTCGCCGCCGCCCGCGTCTCCCGCGAGCTGGGGCTGCTCGACCGCGCCGACGAGGCGGCCCACCGCCGCCTGCTGGAACTCAACGGCGCGCCCACCGCGCTGCCCGAGGGGCTGGAGACCGACGCGCTGCTGGGCGTCGTGCGGCTCGACAACAAGCGCGGCTACCTGCCGCACCGCGACGGCAGCTGCGACCTGATCCTCCTGGAGGGCCTGGGCCGCCCGCACCGCCCCGGCGGCGCCCAGATCACCCAGGTCGAGGAGGCCGTGGTCCGGATCGGCATCGACTCCGTGCTGGCCCGCCGCGCCGAGCTGGTGAGCGCCTGATGGCCACCGTCGTCCGCGGCGAGCGCCGCCCCTTCGGCCCCATCACCAACGACGTCTCCGGCCCTGCCGTCACCCGGGCGCAGGTCGGCGGCGAGGGGGTGTGCCGCTGGAAGATGCTGATGAACGGCATGCACCTGGAAGGCGAGTGGAACTGCGTCGAGTACGTGGTGATCGAGCCGGGCGGCTCGGTCGGCGAGCACGTGCACCTGCGCACCGAGGAGATCTACTACATCGTCTCCGGCCGGGCCGTGGTCACCATGGACGGGGTCGAGATCGAGGTGGCCGCCGGCGACCTCGTCACCACCCCGATCGGCTCCGCCCACTCGATCGCCAACCGCGGCACCGAGGACATGCACTTCTTCGTGACCGAGGTCTTCCCCGGCGAGGGCCCCGCCGCCGCCCCCGGCCGGATCCACGTCCCCGACCTGCTCGCCCCGGCCGGCACCGGCCTGGCCGCCGAGGTCGACCTCACCCCGTACTTCACCGGGGACTGGCACCGGTTCCGGCTGCTGGAGGTACCGGCCTCGGGCCGGCTGGAGGAGCGGGTGCCGGCCGGGCGCAGCATCGTGCTGCACGTCCTGGAGGGCAGCGCCGTGATCTCGGTGGACGGCGTGCCCACCGTCGGCTCGGCCGGGCTGTCGGTGGCCGTACCCCCCGGGTACGCCGTCACCGTGGCCAACACCGGTGTCTCGGACCGCCTCCGGCTGATCAGCACGGAGGTGGGGGTCGGATGAGGCTCGGACTCGACGGGCAGCACGCCCTGATCACCGGCGCCGCGAGCGGCATCGGCGCCGAGACGGCCCGGCTGTTCGCCGCCGAGGGCGCCCGGCTCGCCCTGGTCGACCGCGACGAGGACCGGCTGAAGCAGCTCGCGGCCGAGCTGGGCGGGGCGGACGGCGCACCCGCCGTCCTGACGGTGACCGGGGACCTCGCCACCGCCGGCGGCGTCGCCGACGCCGTCGGCGCGGCCCTGGACGGCCTCGGCGGCCGGGTGGACGTCCTGGTCAACAACGTCGGCCAGTGCTACGCCCGGACCTTCGACGAGCTCTCGGACCAGGACTGGCTGGACACCTTCGAGCTCAACTTCCTGAGCGCCGTCCGGGCCGCCCGACTGGTGCTGC
Source organism: Kitasatospora sp. NPDC101176 (assembly GCF_044768035.1). Lineage (NCBI taxonomy): Bacteria > Bacillati > Actinomycetota > Actinomycetes > Kitasatosporales > Streptomycetaceae > Kitasatospora > Kitasatospora sp. NPDC101176. The sequence goes on along the minus strand of NZ_JBIWPA010000005.1, from coordinate 320,045 downwards.
CCGGGATGCGCCGGCGCGGCCGGGGCAGCATCGTCACCAACGCCTCCGACCTGGCCCGCCAGCCGGAGGCCGGGCCCGCCGACTACCAGGTCTCCAAGGTGGCGCTGCTCAGCCTGACCAAGAGCCTGGCCCTGTCCGAGGGCCCGGCCGTCCGGGTCAACGCCGTCGCGCCGGGCCCGGTCTGGACACCGCTGTGGACCCGCCCCGGCGGCTTCGCCGACACCCTCGGCAGCGTCCACGGCCGCGACGCCAAGGCCGCCGTCGAACACGAGCTGAGCAAGCGCCAGCTGCCGCTCGGCCGGATGGGCACGCCGGAGGAGGTGGCCCGGGTGATCGCCTTCCTGGCCTCCGAGGCCGCGTCCTTCGTCACCGGCTCGGTCTGGGGCGTGGACGGCGGGACCGTCCGCGGCCTGCTCTGAACCGGCGCCGGCCGGCCCCGGCCCGGGTCGGCGCCCACCGGCCCGGCCCGTCCGGTGCCGCCGGCCCCGGCGGCACCCACCCCGCACCCCCTCAGGAGGACGTCCCATGCGCGAGCGAGACCAGTTCGGCACCGCGAGGTGCGCCGGGGCGGCGGCCCCCGCCGGGCCCGGCGAGGTGCGCGCATGAGCACGGCACTGGCCGTCCACGGCGGCGCACCCGTCCGGACCGGCCGGGCCTGGCCGCGCTGGCCCCGCCCGGCGGCCGGCGCGCGGGCCGCGCTGAACGAGGTGCTGGACTCCGGCCGCTGGTCGATCGCCAGCCCGTACCTGGGGGCCCCGACCCAGGAGGAGCGCTTCGCCGCCGCGTTCGCCGGATACCTGGGCGCGGCCCACTGCGTCCCCACCGCCAGCGGCACGGCGGCCCTGATGACGGCCCTGGAGGCCTGCGGGGTCGGCGCGGGCGACGAGGTGATCGTCCCCGCCGTGTCCTGGGCCGCCTCGGCCTCGACGGTGGCCGGCGTCAACGCCGTGCCGGTCTTCGCCGATGTCGACCCGGACACGCTGTGCCTGGACCCGGCGGCCGTCGAGGCGGCCGTCACCCCCGCGACCCGGGCCGTCGTCGTGGTGCACCTGTACTCGGCGGTGGCGGACCTGGACGGTCTGCGGGCGGTCGCGGACCGGCACGGGCTGGCGCTGATCGAGGACGCCGCCCAGGCCCACGGCGCGGTCTACCGCGGCCGCCGGGCCGGCACGCTCGGCGACGTCGGGACGTTCAGCATGCACCACACCAAGGTGCTCACCAGCGGCGAGGGCGGGGCCGCCGTCACCGACGACCCGGTCCTCGCCCGCCGGATCGCGCACCTGCGGGCCGACGGCCGGACCCGGGCCGCCGCACCGCCACCGGTCGGTCTGCCGGAGCTGGTGGAGACGGGCGAGCTGATGGGCAGCAACCGCTGCCTGTCCGAGTTCCAGTCCGCCCTGCTGGTGGCGCAGTTGCGGGAGCTGGACGCCCAGAACGCCGCCCGCCGGGCCAACGCCGAGCGGCTCGACGCGCTGCTCGCGGCGGACGGCTTCCGCCCCCAGACGAGCGCGCCCGGCACCACCGACCGGACGTACTTCGGCTACGCGGTCGGCCTGCCCGAGCAGGAGTTCCGGGGCCTGCCCGCGGGCCTGGTCGCCGAGGCCCTGACCGCCGAACTCGGCCTGCACGTCAGGCCGGTGTACCGGCCGCTGTACGAGAGCCCGCTGTACGCCCCGGCCACCAGGCGCCGCTTCGACCTCGGCCCGGACCACCTGAAGCGGCTCGACCCGGGCCGCTACGACCTGCCGGTCAGCCGCCGGGTGGCGGCCGGCTTCCTGACCTTCCACCACGCCGCGCTGCTGGGCGACGAGTCCGACGTGCGCGACCTCGCCGCGGCCTTCCGCAAGGTGCTGGCCGGGCGCGCCGCGCTGGCCCGCTGACCGGCCCCGCCCTCCGCCCGACCTGTTCCCCGCCCGACCAGCCCTCGACCGCCCCGCCCTCGACTGCCCCGTCCAGCCCTCGACCGTTCGGGGAACGTGCCGCACCACGGCGCCGCCTCCCGGCAGAACTCCCAGAAAGCGACCCCACGTTGACCACGTCTACCGCGCCGGCGCCGCGCGCCGCCCACCCCGTGCCCTCCGACCGGCCCGTCGTGATCGTGGACGGCTACTCCAACGCTTCGGCCCTGGTGAGCGCCTTCGCCGCCGCGGGCCACCCGGCCGTCCACGTCCTCAGCACGGCCGAGCCCAGGCCCGCCATGATCCCGCCCCGCGCCGAGGACTACCGGGAGAGCCTGGTCTGCCCGGACGCCTCCGCCTTCGAGGCGACCGTCGCCCGGCTGGCCGCGCTCGCGCCGGTCGCCGTCGTCGCCGGGCAGGAGCCGGGCGTCCCGCTGGCCGACGCACTCGCCGAGCGGCTCGGCCTGCCCGGCAACGGCACCGCGCTGTCGGCGGCCCGGCGGGACAAGTTCCGGATGATCGAGGCGCTGCGGGCCGCGGGCATCCGCTGCGCCGAGCAGTTCAAGGCCGACACCGCGGAGGCGGTGGTCGGCTGGGCCCGGGCGCGCGCCGACTACCCGGTGGTCGTCAAGCCTCTGTCCTCCGCCTCCTCGGACAACGTCTACATCTGCCACGACGAGGCCGAGGTGGAGTCCGCGGCCCACCGGGTGCTGGCCGGCACCTCGATGTTCGCCGAGCGCAACACCGAGGTCCTGGTGCAGTCCTTCCTGCCGGGCACCGAGTACTGCGTGGACTCGGTCAGCGCCGACGGCCACAGCTTCGTCGCGGCCGTGTGGGAGTACGAGAAGAACGTCGTGGACGGCGGCCGGAAGATCTACGACCGGGACGTCCTGCGCGACCCGGACGCGGAGCCGGTGCCCGCCCTCGTCGCGTACGTGCGCCGGGTGCTGGACGCGCTCGGCATCCGGCACGGCGCCTCGCACGCCGAGGTCATCATGACCCCGCAGGGGCCGGCGCTGGTGGAGGTCGGCGCCCGGTTCAACGGCGCCATGCAGCCCGACTTCTACGACCACGTGCTCGGCACCAACCCGGCGGCCCTGGTCGCCCGCGCGCTGCTGGAGCCCGAGGACTTCGCCCGCCGCTTCGGCGGGCGGGTCTACCGGCCGCGGCTGGCCGCGGCGGTCTACGAGAGCCCGACCGCGCTGGACGGGGTCGTCGACTCGGTCGACGAGTCCGTCGTGGACCGGATCGCGGCACTGCCCACCGTGCACTCGGTGGTGGTCCGCTCCGCGCCCGGCCGGCGCATCCGGCCGACGGTGGACCTGCTGTCCAGCCCGCTGCGGCTGTTCATGGCCGGCGCGGACCAGGAGGAGCTGCGCCGGGACCGCGAGGTGGTCGACACCCTCAAGGACCGGGTGTACCGCCTGCGCTGAGCACACGGGGACCAGGGCGGGGCCGGGGGCAGTGCGCACCGGCCCCGCCGCCGCACACCGGGAGAGGAGAGACCATGGCCGGTGACAACCCGTCGGGCGACGGGACGGCCACCAGCACCACCACGACCGCCGTCGGCCCGGCCGCCACCGCGACGACGGCCACCTCCGGGTCGGCCGCGGACCAGACCGCCCCGGGGACCGCCGAGGGCGGCACCGCCGCCCCGCCGGCCGCGGAGCCGGGCCCGGCCGCCGACCGGTGGGCCCGGGCGGTGCCCCCGCGGGGGCCGCTGCGGGTCTACGCCGCCCTGTCGTTCTTCGACTCGCTCGCCCGCGGGGTGATGCTCGCGGGCGGCGTGCTGTTCTTCACCCGGGTCGCCGGGCTCGGCGCCGTGCAGGTCGGCACCGGGCTCTCGATGGCGACGCTCATCGGGCTCTCGGCCGCGCTGCCCGCCGGGCTGCTCGGCGACCGGATCGGCCACCGGCGGCTGCTGGTCGGGCTCGGCGTCGTCCGCGGCCTGCTGCTCGGCAGCTACCTGCTGGTCGACTCCTTCGCGGAGTTCCTCCTGGTGGTCTGCCTGGCGGGGCTCGCCGAGAGCGCCGTCGACCCGGTGCGGCAGGCCTACCTCGGGGCGCTGACCACCCCGGAGAACCGGGTGGACACGCTGGCCTACAACCGGGTGGTGCACAACGTCGGCGCCACCCTGGGCACGCCCGCGCTCGGCGCCGCGCTGGTCGTCGGCACCCCGTTCGCCTTCCGGCTGCTGATCGCCGGCGGCGCGGTGTGCGTCCTGCTGGTCGGGCTCGTCGCGCTGCGCCTGCCGGAGACGCCGCGCGGCCGCCCGGCCGGCACCGGCGGCGGGGCCACGGTGCTGCGCGACCGCTGGTACCTGGGCCTCGCCCTGGTGAACGGGCTGCTGATCCTGCACGGCGAGCTGCTGGAGATCGCCGTGCCGCTGTGGGTCACCCAGCACACCGCGGCGCCGTCCTGGACGGCCTCGGCGCTGCTGCTGGCCAACGTGTTCCTGGCCATCGGCTTCCAGATGCGGGCGGGGCGGGGCGTCACCGACACCGGCAGCGCGGCCCGGGCGATGCGCCGGGGCGGGCTGGCCGTGCTCGCCTGCTCGCTGGTCTTCGCCACCACCGGGTCGCTGCCGCCGCTGCCCGCGGTGGCGGTGCTGCTCCTCGCGGTGGCCCTGCTGACCGCCGCCGAGCTGCTGCAGTCGGCCGGTGCCTGGGGCCTGTCCTACGAGCTCGCGGTCGACGGCCGGCTCGGCGAGTACCAGGGCGCCTGGAGCGTGGGGACCCAACTGGGCCGTTCCTGCGGGCCGTTCGTCATCACGCTGGCGCTGTCCGGGCTGGGCGGCGCCGGGTGGGTGGTGCTCGGACTGGGCTACGCGGCCGCCGCCGTGCTGGCGCCGCCGCTGGCGGCCCGGGCGGCCAGGCGCTGAGCGGGGCCCGAACGCACACGATCGGAGGCGCCGGCCGCGATGGCCGGCGCCTCCGATCGTTGCCGCCCGGCGGCCCGGGACGGGGGTCCGGGGCGGCGCTCAGGACGGGAGACCACGGGGCTGTCCGGGACGGGGCCGTCCGGACCGCCGGGTGGCGGTGCAGACCGTGCCGGTTCAGAACCGCACGGCGTGGGTGAAGTACTCGGAGTCGGAACCCAGTTCCTTCATGTCCCGGACGTCCGCCCGCTTGATCGCCGGGTAGAGGGCGGCGCGGGCCGGGCCGAGCACGGACATCAGGAACTCGTCCCGCTCCAGCGCGTCCACGGCCTCCTCCAGCGTCCGCGGCAGCGCCGTGACGCCGAGCCGGCGCAGCTCGTCGGCGGAGAGCCTGTTGGGGTCGGCGTGCAGCGGCTCGCCCGGGTCCAGGCCTCGGCGAATGCCGTCCATCCCGGCGTGGATCAGGGCGCCCAGCGCCAGGTAGGGGTTGGCGGTGGAGTCGCAGATCTTGACCTCGACGTTGGTGGAGCCCGTCTCGTCGCCGCGCAGCCGGGTGGGGATGCGGATCGCGGCCTCGCGGTTGTCCAGTCCGTACGCGCCGAAGGCGCCCGCCCACATACCGGGCCGCAGGCGGTGGTAGCTGTTGACGCTGGCGTTGGTGAGCGCGGTGAGCCCGGGCAGGTGCGCCAGCAGTCCGCCGATGAAGTGCCGGGCCAGGGTGGAGAGTCCGAGCTCGTCGGAGGGGTCGGCGAACAGGTTCACCGGGGGGCGGCCGTCCTGGCCGGGCTGCCAGAGCGAGAGGTGGGCGTGGTTGCCGTTGCCGCGCATGCCGGGGGCCGGCACCGGTGCGAAGGTCGCCCACAGGCCCTTGCGCCGGGCCGTGCCCCGGGTGGTGGCGCGCTGCCAGACGTAGTTGTCCGCGGCGCGCAGGGCCGGCGCGTGCCGCAGCGTCATCTCGTGCTGGCCGGCGCCGAACTCGGGGTGGTACGTCTCCACGGTCAGGCCCTGGAAGCGCAGCGCGCGCAGCAGGTCCACGGTGTAGGAGTCGGCGGCGTCGAAGCCCTCGTTGTCGAAGCAGAGGCTGTCGTCGAACAGGTCCAGCACGCCCGGCGACGGCTGGGTGGAGCAGAGCGTGAACTCCGGCTCGAAGGCCGCGACCACCTGGTACTCGCCGGCGGCGGCCAGGGCCTCCTTGAGGAAGGTGCGCGGGCAGGCGTCCCAGGGGTCGCCGTCCACGGTGAGCAGGTCGCAGAGCATCGCGGCCGAACCGGGGGCGTGCGGCAGGCGGACGAAGGAGTCGGGGTCGGGGACGAGCCGGACCTCGCCGACGGCGTCGAACCCGGGGACGGGCTGGCCGAGGTCGAGCAGACTGGACGCCTGCCGGCTCCGGGCCAGGCCGATGCCGGAGTCCATCCGGCCGGGCAGGGCCTGGCGGGAGACCGCCTTGCCGCGGGTGACGGAGTTGTGGTCGACCCACAGGAAGCGGATCAGTTCGATGTCCTCCTGCTCGACGATCCGCTGGATCCTCGCGCGGGATTCGGCGGCGGGCACGCCGCCGTTGCTGTCAGGGCTCGCCATCGTCGGTTCGGCTCTCTCTCGGGGTTCGGGCCGGGGGCTCGGGCCGCCGGTGCGGCCGGGGTCCGGGCCGCCGGTGCGGCCGGGGTCCGGGCGTGGCGCCGGCCTGTCCGCCGCCCGCGGGGGCGGGGGCGGGGGCCGGCGCCGCGCGGCCGGGGGAGGTGGGGGTCAGACCCAGGCCACGGCGCGGGTCAGGGCGGGGTCGAAGAAGCCGAAGAAGAAGCCCATGGTGACCCGGTCCGTCCCGGTCGGCTTCTCGATCGAGTGGTAGTGGGTCGGGTTGAGCAGGTAGACGTCGCCGGTCTGCGGCTTGAAGCGGTGGGCGGGGGCGCCGCGGGTGACGGCCTGGTCGTAGCCGAGGCCGCCGACCACCTTGAACTCCTCGTCCAGGGGCTCCCACTGCTTGCGGTGGATCTCCAGCTCGCCGCCGCCGTCGCACTCCTGGATGCAGACCACGACGCTCAGGTGATGCAGCAGCCCGGCCAGCACCAGGCCGGTCCCGGCGGCGTCGCGCATCATGTTGTCGTTGTGCAGCGGGGTGCGGACGCCGTCGGAGTAGATCCGGACGTTCTTCCGGGCGTACTCGCGGCCGTCCGGTTCGGCGGCCACGTCGAAGGCGTCCAGCCCGAGCACCTCGGCGAGCCGGGCGCGCACCCGGTCGGCGAGGTCGAAGCCGACGCCGGCGGTGAGCCGTTCGGCGGCGGCCGCCTGCTCGAAGTACGTGTCCGGGGCGGCCAGGTGCTTGGCCAGGTAGGGCCCGAGGGTGGTCAGGCTGCCGTTGCTGTACTCGGTGGTGTCGGCCCGGCCGAACAGCGGCACGACGCGTTCCCGGTTGGCGGTGAACTCCTCCTCCGACAGCAGGCCGCGCAGGACGACGACGGCGTGGTCGCCGGAGATCAGGCCCTTGAGGAGGCCGGGACCGTCCGGAGCGGGCTCGCCGGGCTGGTCGAGGTGGTGGACGACGCGGCCCCAGAGCTCGGGCATGTCGGGGTCCTCTCGGTGGTGGGGGCGGTGAACGGGAAGGTCAGCACGGTGCCGGGGGCCACCGGCCGCCAGGCGGCGGACGGGGCCAGGGCCGGGACGGTCTCGGAGGCGACGATCTGCGCCGTCGCGGTGGTGGTGCGCCGCATCGCGAAGAAGCGCGGGGTGCGGGTGTCCGGCGGGCTCCAGTGCACGAGGTGGGCCCGGTCGGGGTGCACGGCGACGGCGTTGCCGGAGGTGCCGCCGGGCTCCAGGGCCCGGAGCCGGGCGAGCGCCGTCCGTTCGTCCAGCCGGTCGGTGCCGGGCGGGATCAGGTAGTCGAAGTACTCCGCGGAGTCGAAGGCGGAGGCGGCCAGCCCGAGCCCGCGGTAAGCCGTCGGCAGGTACCCGTTGTGCATGAAGTACCAGGGGTCGCCGGGGCGTTCGAGCGGGTGGGTGAAGGCGGGACCGCGGTTCTCGGGCAGTGTGGCGTTGCGGACGTGGATGGCCAGGAAGTCGGTGCGGGCGGTGGCCACCGGGGAGTCGGGGGCGCTCTCGGCCGCCGGGCGCTCGTCCCGGTGCGCCCGCAGCGCTCCGCTCCCGGGGTCGCGCCAGACCGCGCCCCAGCCGTGTGCGTGCACGGTGGTGGCGTTGTCGTGGTCGGCGGTCAGGCCACGGCTCATCTGTACGGCGGCGGCCACGATGTCCGCCGGGTCGAACGTCCCGGAGGCCAGGATCAGGCGGCACATGGGTCCGGATGCCCTCCTTGTCTGAGTGGGCGGCTGCGCTGGGCGCCGGTTGTCGGGGTCGACTCTAGAAGGCCTGGCAACTCTTGGCAATAACTTGCCTCTCACTGGCAACATCTGTATATGCTCGGTCGGAGAACAGGGAGGGAACGTGACAGAGAACGACCCCCGGCCGCTCGTCCTGCTCCTGGGCGCGGCCAGGTACACCCTCGACGCGTGCGTACGCCTCGGCGTCGACGCCGTCGTGGTCACCGGCGCCCCGGAACGGGACGCCGGCGCGGTGCCCGTCCCGGCGCAGCTGACCGCCGTCCACGCCGACAGCCAGAGCGACGCCGAGTCCGTACTGGCCGCCCTGCACCGGGCCGGCCTCGCCGGTCTGCGCTACGACGCGGTGGTCACCACCGACGAGTTCGCCCTGGTGACGGCCGGACTGCTGGCCCGCCACCTGGGCTGCCGGGCCATCGACCCGGACACCGCGGTGCGCTTCCGCGACAAGGAGGTCCAGAAGCGCACCGTCCGCGCGGCCGGCGTCCCGACCGCCCGCACCACGGTGATCGAGGACGTCCACGACCTGACCGGGCTGACCGCGCTCCCCTACCCGCGCGCGGTGGTCAAGCCCGTCGCCGGCGCCTCGACCCGGCTGACCGCCACCGTCACCGACCTCGCCGGACTGCGCGCCTTCGGCGACCGCCTGCGGGCCGGGCGCTCCACCGAACGGACCTTCCTGCTGGAGGAGTTCGTCAGCGGGGAGGAGTGGATCGCGGACGGCTTCGTGCTCGACGGCGAGGTCCGCTTCCTGGCCCTCGGCGCCTACGGCAGCCCCTGCCTGAGCGTGGTCGACCAGGACCGCCCTCTCTGGATGCGCCGGATCGACCCGCAGCGCGAAGCCTGGCGGTACGCCCTGGCCGAGCCGCTCGTGCGCCGCTCCCTCAGCGCCCTCGGCCTGACCGACGGGGTGTTCCACATGGAGCTCTTCCACGACCCCGCCGACGGCCGGCTGGTCTTCAGCGAGTGCGCGGCCCGCCGCGGCGGCGGGCTGATCCACGAGGAGACGCTGGCCAAGTTCGGGATCGACCTCGGCGAGGCCATGCTGCTCTGCGGGCTGGGCCGCCTGCCGGACCGGGAGGTGCGCACCGACCCCCGGGTGATCGGCAGCAGCTTCCTGCCGGGCCGGCCGGGCACCGTGGTCGCCTGCCCCTCCGCCGGGGAGCTGGAGGCCCTGCCCGGCGTCGAGTACGCCCGGGTGGAGGCCGCCCCGGGCACCAGCTGGTCCGACTCGCTCGCGAGCACCGACCAGCGGGCCGCCCAGGTCCTGGTGGCCGCGGAGTCCGAGGCCGCGCTGCTGCGCCGCTTCGACGAGCTGCGCCGCTGGTTCGACGACCGGCTGGTCACCGTACCGAACGGGTCCGCGGCGCCGGTCGGGGTCCCGGCATGACGCTCACCGCCCCGACCCCCGCCGCACCCCCGACCCCCACCGCACCCGCGGCACCCGGGACACCGGCGGCACCCGCCGCTGCCGACCGCCCGGCGCCGTGGGCCCGGCTGCTCCCCGAGCCGGGGCCGCAGCGGGTCCTCGCCGCCGCGACGGTGGTGAACACCTTCGGCAGCGGCCTGTTCGTCGCGAGCAGCGCCCTCTACTTCACCCGGGTGGTCGGCCTGCCGACCGGCCAGGTCGCGCTCGGCCTCACCGCTGGCGGCGTCACCGGGCTGTTCGCCGGGCTCGCCGGCGGCCGGATCGCCGACCGCTGGGGCGCCCGCCGGACCCAGATCGGCGTCATGCTGCTCGGCGCCGCCTTCACGACCGGCTACCTGTTCGTCCGCGGGTTCTGGCCGTTCCTGGCCGTCGCCTGCCTGACCGCGGCCGTGCACGCGGCCAACCCGGCCAGCCGCGACCCGCTGGTCCGCGCGTTCGGCGGCACCCGGCCGGCCGCGTTCCGCGCCTACCTGCAGGCGGTGACCAACCTCGCCCTGTCGCTGGGCGCGGTGCTGGCCGGGCTGGCCGTCCAGGCCGACACCCGCGGCGCCTACACCGCCCTGCTGGTCGGCCGGGTGCTGGCCTTCCTGGCCTGCGCGCTGGTGCTGGCCCGGCTGCCCCGGCCGGCCCCGCGGGCGGCCGGGGCGGACCGGCCGCGGACCGGCTGGACGGCCCTGCGCAACCGCCCCTTCCTGGTCGCGACGGCGGCCAACGGGCTGCTGGAGCTGCACTACTCGGTGCCCGCGTTCGCGCTCCCGCTGTGGATCGTCGGGCACACCTCGGCCCCCCGCTGGACCACCTCCGCCGTCCTGCTGCTCAACACCGGCCTGATCGCGGCGTTCCAGGTCCGGGCGGCGCGCAACGTGACCGGCGTCGACGCGGCCGGCCGGCGGCTGCGCTGGGCCGGTGGGGCGCTGGCCGCCGCCCTGCTGCTGACGGCGGCCGCCGAGGGGCCGCCGTGGTGGGCGGCCGCGCTGCTCCTCACCGTCGGGACGGCGGTGTACACGGCGGGCGAGCTCTGGCACGCCGCGGCGTCGATGGAGTACTCCTTCGGCTTCGCCGAGCCCGGGGCCCAGGGCCAGTACTCCGGGGTGTTCGGCTTCGGCGCCGGCCTGGGCGACGCACTCGGCCCCGCCGTCCTCGGGGTCTTCGTGCTCTCCTGGGGCCGGCCGGGATGGCTGCTGCTGGCCGCGCTGCTGCTCGCCGTCGGCACCCTGACCGGGCCGCTGGTGGCCCGGGCCGCCCGCCCCGGGCGCCGCGCCGGGGCCGGGGCCGGGGCCGGGGCCGGGGCCGGGGCCGGGGTGTGAGCCCGCGGCCGGCCGTGCTCCGGGGCGTCACGGGGCGCCCCGGAGCACGGCCGGCCGGCCTCAGCGCAGCGCGCGCTGCGCCGCGACGATGCGCCGGGCCGCCGTCTCGTCCCCGCGCCCGCCGCGCTCCGCGTAGCCGGGGAACTGCCCGGCCACCGCGCAGCGCAGCCGCAGGGTGAGCGGTGCCACGTTGGTCTCGGCCCGGTCCTCCTCGATCGCCCGGAGGACGGCGGTCGCGACCTGCTCCGGCGACACCGTGCGCACGCCGCTCGGCACCTCGGCCCCGGTGTCCGCGAACATCCCGGCCCCGCCCACGAACCCGGGCTGGACGAGCGAGACCCCGACCCCGGTGCCGCGCAGGTCCTGCCGCAGGCTCAGCGCGAAGCCGCGCAGCCCGAACTTGCCCGCGGTGTACAGCGACGAGTAGGGCGTCGCGGCCTTCCCCGACATCGAGCCGACGAAGGCGAGCTGCCCGCGGCCGGCCGCCACCATCCGGGGCGTCAGCAGCCGGCTGAGCATCACCGGTGCGCTCAGGTTGACGGCCAGCGCCCGGTCGATCTGCTCGGGCGTGTAGTCGAGCAGCTCGCCGCTGGCGGGCAGGGCGGCGTTGGCCACCAGCACGTCGACGTCCGGGCAGTCCTCGGCGAGCCGGCGGACCTGCTCCGGGTCGGCGAGGTCGGCGACCACCGGCCGGGCGCCGAGTTCGGCCGCCAGCGACCGCAGCGGCTCCCGGCGCCGGCCGGTGACGATCAGGGTGGCGCCCGCCCCGGCGAGCCGGCGCGCCAGGGTGCGGCCGATGCCTCCGGCCGCACCGGTGAGCAACACGGTCGCCTTGTTCAACCGCATGGTCGGAACCTCCCGGTTCATCGGTCTTCCTCCGGATATCTGCTCTGGACGATAGGAACTTGGCAAACATTTGTCTAGTCTGGCAATTCCTGTGCCAGGATGGTGTCCGGAAACCCCACCCCCACGACCCGAGGACGGCCCTCATGGAGAAGCGGACGACGAGCAGGCTCGGCCACCGGCAGCTGTCGGTGATCGGCCTGGGCACCTGGCAGCTCGGCGCGGACTGGGGGCACGTCTCCGAACCGGACGCCCACGCCGTCCTGGACGCCGCGGTCGGCTCCGGCGTGACCTTCCTGGACACCGCCGACGTCTACGGCGACGGCCGCAGCGAGCGCCTGATCGGCGGGTACCTGCGCGGGCTCGCCCCCGACCGGGCCGCCGCGATCACCGTCGCGACCAAGCTGGGCCGCCGCGGCCCCCAGCAGCCGGAGGCCTTCACCCTGGACGCCTTCCGCAGCTGGACCGACCGTTCACGGGAGAACCTGGGCGTGGACACCCTCGACCTGGTCCAGCTGCACTGCCCGCCGACCGCGGTCCTCGCCACCCCCGCCGTCTACGAGGCGCTCGACACGCTCGTCGCCGAGAAGCGGACCGCCGCCTACGGGGTCAGCGTCGAGACCTGCGCGGAGGCCCTCGCCGCGATCGCCCGCCCGAACGTGGCCAGCGTCCAGATCATCCTCAACCCGTTCCGCCGCAAGCCCCTCGCCGAGGTGCTGCCGGCGGCCCGGGAGGCCGGCGTGGCGGTCATCGCCCGCGTCCCGCTGGCCTCCGGGCTGCTCTCCGGCGCCTACCGGCACGACACGGTGTTCCCCGCCGAGGACCACCGCACCTACAACCGGCACGGCGACTCCTTCGACGTCGGCGAGACCTTCTCCGGCGTCGACTACGCGACCGGGGTGGAGGCGGCCGCCGAATTCTCCGCGCTGGCGCCCGAGGGCGCCACCCCCGCCCAGACCGCGCTGCGCTGGATCGTCCAGCAGCCGGGCGTCACCAGCGTCATCCCGGGCGCCCGCACCCCCGCCCAGGCGGCGGCCAACTCCGCGGCCGCCGCCCTGCCGCCGCTCCCGGAACGCGTGCTGGCCGGGGCGGCCGAGCTCTACGACCGCCGCATCCGCGCGCTGGTCCACCACCGCTGGTGAGGCACCCCGGGGTGCCCGCAGGCGGGGGCACCCCGGGCCGCCGGCCCGTGCGCGGCGCACGCGCGGACGGCTCACCCGGGCGGACGGCTCACGGGTTGAGGAGGCGCACCGCCATCTCCCGCATCTCGACCTTGCGGATCTTGCCGGTGACGGTCATCGGGAACTCCTCGACCACGTGCACGTAGCGCGGGATCTTCACGTGGGCCAGCCGGCCGGTGCAGTAGGCGCGGACGGCCTCGGCCGTGAGCGGCTCGGCGCCCCCGCGCATCCGGATCCACGCCATCAGCTCCTCGCCGTACTTCGGATCGGGCACCCCGATGACCTGGACGTCGAGGATGTCGGGGTGGCCGTGCAGGAACTCCTCGATCTCGCGCGGGTAGAGGTTCTCCCCGCCCCGGATCACCATGTCCTTGATCCGGCCGGTGATGGCGAGGTAGCCGTCCCCGTCCATCACGGCGAGGTCCCCGGTGTGCATCCAACGGGCGGCGTCGACGGCCTCGGCGGTGCGCTCCGGCTCGCCCCAGTAGCCGAGCATCACGGAGTAGCCGCGGGTGCAGAGTTCTCCGGGCTCGCCGCGCGGGACGGTGCGGCCGGTGACCGGGTCGACGACCTTGACCTCCAGGTGGGGGCCGACCCGGCCGACGGTGGAGACCCGGCGCTCGACCGGGTCGTCGGTGCGGGTCTGGGTGGAGACCGGCGAGGTCTCGGTCATGCCGTAGCAGATGGACACCTCCGCCATGCCCATCCGCTCGATGACCTCCTTCATCACCTCGGTCGGGCAGGGCGAACCGGCCATGATGCCGGTGCGCAGGCTGGAGAGGTCGTGCCGGTCGAAGTCCGGGTCGGCGAGCTCGGCGATGAACATGGTCGGCACGCCGTACAGCGAGGTGCAGCGCTCGGCGGCCACGGCGGCCAGGGTGGCCCCGGGGTCGAAGGACGGGGCGGGGATGACGGTGCAGGCGCCGTGCGAGGTGGCGGCGAGGTTGCCCATCACCATGCCGAAGCAGTGGTAGAAGGGCACCGGGACGCAGATCCGGTCCTGCTCGGTGTAGTCGAGCAACTCGCCCACGAAGTACCCGTTGTTGAGGATGTTGTGGTGCGAGAGGGTGGCGCCCTTGGGGAAGCCGGTGGTGCCCGAGGTGTACTGGATGTTGATCGGGTCGTCGGGGGCCAGCTCGGCTCCGCGTTCGGCCAGTCGGGCGGGGTCGCCACGGCGTCCGGCGGCCAGCAGCGCGTCCCAGCCGGGGCCGCCGATCAGCACCACGCGCTCCAGCTCCGGGCAGCGGGGCCGCACCTCCTCGATCATCCCGGCGTAGTCCGAGGTCCTGAAGCGCTCGGCGGCGACCAGCAGCCGGATGCCCGACTGGTTCAGCACGTACTCCAGCTCGTGCGGGCGGTAGGCGGGGTTGACGGTCACCAGGATCGCGCCGAGCTTGGCGGTGGCGTACTGGGTGAGCGTCCACTCGGCGCAGTTGGGGGCCCAGATGCCGACCCGGTCGCCCTTGGCGATCCCGAGGTCGAGCAGACCGAGCGCCAGCGCGTCGACGTCGGCGGCGAGTTCGGCGTAGGTCCAGCGGCGGGCGGTGGCCCGGTCGACGAGGGCGTCCCGCCCGGGGAAGGCGCGCACCGCGCGGTCGAGGTTCTCCCCGATGGTGTCGCCGAGCAGCGGGACGTCCGCGCTGCCGGAGGAGTAGCTGCGCGGGGTCGGCTGGATCGGCACGTACGGCTCCTGGGTACGGCGGGGCGGGACGGGCACCATGCTCCCGGCCCGGGCGCCGCGCCGCCACCCCCGAACGGGGGTGCGGACACGCCACCGGGGCCGCCCGTCAGGTGCGACGGGCGGCCCCGGTGCCGGGGGTCAGCCGTTGATGCAGGTGTTCCCGATGGCCGGGTTCAGGATCGAGATGACACCGATCGTGTTGCCGCAGACATTGGCCTCGAGGTTGATCGGGATCTGGATCTGGTTGCCGGACAGGACGCCCGGCGAGCCGAACGCGACACCGTTGGCGGTGGCGTCGCCGGCGGCGGCGGTGCCGGCACCGGCGAGGACGGCGACGGCGGCGAGCGCGGTGGCGGCGAGGGTGGTGCGAATACGCATTGCGTCACTCCTTGTGAGGGTGGCGAACATCCGTGTGACGATCACACTCACCTCCGATCAGACGCGACGCCACCCGGGGAACGCCCGGATTGCTCGCTTGGAGGGCGTGTCGGCTGCCCGCACCCCGTGGGCGGCGGCGGTGGGCCCGCTTCCGACGGGCCCACCGCCGCCGCCACCGGTCAGTCGCCCGTCCGGGTCACCAGCGCGTCCAGCAGGTCCCGGGCCGGCCGCAGCCCGGGCTCGGCCGCCAGCGACCGCCGCAACAGCACCCGGGCGGCCGCGTCGTCCCCGGTCCGCAGGGCCGCCAGCGCCTCGTTGTAGTCGATCCGGCCCGCGTGCCGCAGCCGGACCAGCGCCGCGAGGTCCTCCCGGCAGGAGGGGCAGCGCAGGCCCTCCGGATCCGCCGGGACGGCGCACTGCGGGCAGGGCACCTCCAGCGGGGGCACCGCGGGCCCCCCCGCCCGCGGGGCGGGCACCTGCGGCCCGGGGCCGCCGGGCGCGGGGTTGTCGTACGCGGGGGCCTCGCCCGCCGGGCTCGTCCCGGTGCTCTCGGAGGAGCTCATCGCGGCCCCGCCTCCTCGGGCCGCACCGGGCCCAGCGACTCCGCCGGCGGCTCGCTGCCCAGCTCCCGCTGCGCCTGCGCGTACAGGGCCAGCAGGTTCGACATGTGCCGGTTGACCTTCTCCATGTTCGGCGCCTCCACGCCCTCGTCCAGCCCCCGCAGCTCCGCCATGATCAGCTGGGACAGCGCCGGCGAGACCATGTTCTGGTTCACGTAGACGTTGCACATGGTGAGCATCCGGAAGGTGTGCCCGAGCGAGTCGCACAGCTCGTCCGCCCGCTGGGCCGCGACCATCGCGCCCTCCCAGTCGGCGGCCTCGCGGCGCAGCCGCAGCTCGGCGGCCACGGACCGCAGCCGGTCCAGGTCGCTCGGGTCGAGGTGCTTCTCGCAGTAGTGGAGGAACAGGCTCAGGTACGCCTCCGAGCCGCGCACCCAGCGCTGGGCGCGGAGCTGGCGCTGGGCCCGCTCCAGCGCCTCGTCCACCGACTGGCCGCGGGTCTGGCCGGCGGCCAGGTCGTCCAGCCGGTCCATGAGCTGCTGCGCCTCGCGCAGTTCGGCCTCGGTCAGCTCGCCGCCCCAGCGGTCGGTGAAGGACTCGATCTGCCGCTGCTGCTCCTCGACCTGGACCTTGAGCTCCGGGTCCAGGGTGACCCGCTCCAGCTTGACGGTCTTCTCGCCGCCCCCCTGGATCCGCACCGAGAGGGTGATCGTGCGGTCCCGGTCCAGGCCGAAGGAGACCTCCACCGGGGTGCGGCCGCCGAGCCCGGCCGGCAGCCGCAGGGTCAGGTGGCCGATCAGCTCGTTCTGCTGGGCGATCTCGTGCTCGCCCTCGTAGACCGCGACCTCCAGACGCTGGCGGCCGCTGGCGGCGACCACGAACTCCCGGCTGACCGGTGAACCGGTCGGGTAGCTGGTGTTCTTGGGGATGATCACGGCCAGCCGGCCGTCGTTGAGCTCGATGCCGAGGTTCTTCGGCGTGATGTCGAACGGGTTGGTGACCTGCATCAGCTCGCCGCAGCCCTGGCAGACCTCGCTGCCCGGCGGGTTGACCACGCCGCAGGCCGCACAGCGCAGACCGACGTCCTCGGCGGCCGTGGAGGCCACCCTGGTGCCGCCGGGTGCCGCGGAGTTGAGGGCCTCGCCGCACAGCCCGCAGGCGGTGACGCCGGGCGCGGCGGGAGTCCCGCAGCGCGGGCAGTTCTCCCCGTGGGCGACGGTCGGGGCCTGCGACCGCACCGGCGCGGCCGACCGGGGGGCGGGCGAACCGCTCGCCTCCAGACCGCACTTGGGGCAGGCCGCGGCCTCGGCGTCGAACGGGATGTGGCAGCCGGTGCAGGAGATCCGGGGGCCGCCGAGCAGCGAGGTCGCGCAGTTGGCGCAGTTGGAGGCGGAGAGGTCGCCGGGGGCCCGGCACTCGGGGCACTCCACCTCGCCGACCAGCGCGGACTGCACGGCCGCGCCGAGCGCCACGCACTGCATCGGGTTGACGCCGCGCCGGATCCGCCGGGGGCCGAACACCTCGCCGAGCCGCCGGGCCACCAGCGGGATGGCGGTGGAGCCGCCGACCAGCACCACCTCGTCGACGTCCCCCACGGTGAGGTTGGCCTGCATGATGGCCTTGTGGGTCAGTTCGATGGTGCGCTCGATCCGGGCCTCGATCAGCTCCTCGAAACGGGCCCGCTCGAACTCGGTCTCCAGCACCAGTTGGCCGGCGCCGAGGCCGGGCAGGATGACCTCGGAGGCCTCCTGGTGGGAGAGCTCGATCTTGATGGTCTCGGCGGTGGAGGCGATCTTGGGGCGGTCCCGCAGGTCCGGCTGGTAGTCGGCGCCGTACTCCTCGCGGATGTCCTCCAGCAGCGCGGTGGTGATGGCGCGGTCGAAGTCGTCGCCGCCGAGCAGGTTGTCGCCCTCGATGCCGAGCACCGAGACCGAGCCCGGCACCAGCAGCAGGATCGAGATGTCGAAGGTGCCGCCGCCGAGGTCGTAGACCAGGACGGTCCGGCCCTCGTCGCCCGCCTCGGTGGTGATCCCGTAGGCGAGCGCGGCGGCGGTCGGCTCGTTGATGATCCGCAGCACGTGCAGGCCGGCCATCCGGCCCGCCTCCTGGGTGGCCGCGACCTGCCGCTCGCCGAAGTACGCGGGCACGGTGATCACGGCCCGGTGGAAGGGCTCGCCGAGGCGCTGCTCGGCGTCCTCCTTGAGGCGGTGCAGGATGATCGCGGAGATCTCGATCGGGGTGTAGGAACGGCCGTTGAACCAGACGTTGACGTCGCCGTCGGTGCCCGCGGTGACCTTGTAGTCGACCTCCTTCAGGGCCGCCTGGACCTGCGGGTCCTTGAACTTGCGGCCCATGAAGCGCTTCACCGAGCGGATCACGTTGGCGCCGTCGACGGCGGTCCGGCTGCGTGCGGTGGAGCCGACCAGCAGCTCGCCCTTGCGGCCGCTGCCGACCACGGAGGGCGTGGCCTCCTGGTTCTGCCGGTTGAAGATGATCTCCGGCTCGCCCCGGCGCAGGTGGGCCACCACGGAGTTGGTGGTGCCCAGGTCGATGCCGAGTGTGCGGTACATGTCGTTCCCCTCTTGCCCCTCGTGGTCCTGGCTACTTCTTGCGCCTGCGCCGGGCACCGGCGGCCGCGCCCTTCCGGCGGGCCGGGGGCCGGACGGCGGGCCGCCCGGGCCCCCCGGGTCCCGCGGCCTGCTCCGGTTCCGGCTCCGGTTCGGGCCCGAGCTCCGGTTCGGGCCCGGGCTCCGGTGCCGGCTCCCCGGCGACGTCCGGCGTCGCGGGGTCCGCCGGCCCGGGGTCCTCGGTGGCGCCCGCGCCTCCGAACCCCTCGAAGCCCCCGGGGCCCCCGGTGTCCGCCGCGTGGACCGGCTCCGGCGCCGGGTCCGGCCCCGGCGGCGCGGCGACGACCACCTGTGCCCGGCGCAGCACCTCCTCGCCCCAGAAGAACCCGGTGATGACCGTCCGCAGGACCGTCTCCGGCGCCACCCCGGCCCGCGGCTCCACGCCGACGATCTCGGTCAGCGCCGGGTCCGCCGCCAGGCCCTCCAGCCGCATCGGGCGCACGCCGGCCTTGGCCAGCCGGCCGAGCAGCCGGCGACGGGTGGCCTCGATCCCGGCGCCGCGCCCGAGCAGCACCAGTTCCTGGTCCAGGCCGAGCGAGGCCAGCGCGTCGTCGACCTCGACCAGGATGCCCAGCAGGTCACGCTGGGTGGCCCGGGCGGTCTGCGCCTCCTCCGCCCGGAGCCGCTGCAACAGCGAGGCCCGGAAGAGGAGTTGGCTGAACGCCTGGTCGAGGTCGACCTCCAGCGCGCGCTGCGGGACGTCCAGCGGCCGGAGGCCGTCGGCCGGGCCGGCGATGGGGTCGGCGGTCGGTACGTCGGTCGGTGCGTCGGTCACTCGGGTACCTCGATCTGCGGCAGCACCGACAGGTCGGCGGCGTAGCGGGCGGGGACGGGCGGTTCGGGGTCGGCGCCGCCGGGGGCGGGTTCGGTGAAGTCGGCGGCCAGCTCGGCCCGGTGCAGCGCCAGCAGGGAGGCGGCGGGCGGCAGCGCCGGGCGCTCGACGACCAGCAGCGGCTCGGCGAGGGCGGGCGCCAGCAGCCCCGCGGCCTGGTCGACGGGCTCCGGCGGCAGCGGCCGCTGGAGGTCCGCCTCCAGCCGCCGGTCGGGGTGGCGCAGCAGCGCGGCGGCGTCCTGGATCTGCTGACGGGTGAAGCGGCCGGCCTTCATCGCCGGTCCGACGGCCAGGTTGATCTCGCGCACGCCGGCCGTGAGCGCAACGCCCAGGACCTCGTACGGCGACGGTTCGTGCAGTGGCATGGCGGGCGGTTTCTCTCCTCACGACTCACGAATCACGGCTAGCGGCTTGCGGCTTGCAGCTTTTGACGTGCGGCTCACGTCCGGTGGCGTGCGCCCTGCCGCATACGTCCTGTGGCTCCAGACTCGGCCTCGGGACAGGGAATCTGACGCCCCACCACCTGAGGACGGCACCGGCGGCACGGCGGTTGCCGTCAGCGGAGCGCGTTGATCCTCCGCTGGAGGGCCCGCAGCTCCCGGTCGTCCGGGTTGTGCTCGACGGCCTGGCGGATCAGGGCGCGGGCCTCCCGGAACCCGCGGGCGTTGGCCCGGGCGACGGCGTAGGAGCTGAACACCACGCCGAGTTCGGTGTGCAGCTTGGCGACGTCCTCGGGGGTTCCGGACAGCTCGAGCGCCTCTTCCAGGAGACGGATCGCGTCGGGGTAGCGGCGGGCCTCGTAGTGGCCGACGGCCTCGCCGCGCCAGACGCTGACCATCAGCCGCCGGATGTCGGGCGAGTCGTCGTAGGACCTGGCCTTGCGGAGCATGGCGGCCTGCGTGGTGAACGGGCTGTCCTGCAGGTTGTCCAGCACGTGGTTGGCGAGCATCACGCCGACCCGGCGCGGCGCCTCGCGCTCCGGGTCGCCGTCCCAGTCCGGGTCGGCGCGCAGCGCGTCGGCCATCCGGCCGACGGCGAGGGTGCGCTGGTCGGCGAAGGCGGCGGAGCGGGCGAGGTGGCGCAGCACGAAGGCGAGGCCGTGCCGGTGGTCCGGGTCCGGGTTGAGCGAGATCAGCTCCCGCCAGGCCTCGGCGGCCTCCTCCAGCTCCGCGTCCGAGGCGTCGGGCCGGCTGAGCTGGCTGGCCCGGTTGCCGAGGGCGGCCTCCAGGAAGTGCCGGGCGGTCGGGTCGCCGGGGGTGAGTGCGAGGCTCTTGCGGAGCAGGCCCAGGGCGCGCGGGTAGTCCTTCGTCTCGTTGTTGATCTTCCGGGCCCACTGGGCGTAGGTGGCGCCGAGGTCGCCGCGCACCTCGGCGTGGTCGGGGGCCAGGGCCAGCGCCTTCTCCAGGAGTTCGGTCGCTCCCGCCTGGTCGTCGTCGCTGGTCTTGAGCAGGGCGCGGGCCGCCCGCAGGCCGGACTCGGCGGCGATCGCCGGGGCGTCGGCGGGCAGCACGGCGCCGGGTACGGTGCCGGCGCGGGTGAGGCAGTCGAGGGCCTCGCGCCAGTCCTGGTTGCGGTGGTGCTCGCGGGCCTGGCCGACCAGGCTCTCGGCGAGCAGGGCCTGCCAGTCGGCGCCGCGTTCGGTCTCGGGCACGGCGTCCAGGGCGCCGACCGCGGCGGCCTGACGGCCCTGGAGGAGGAGGTAGTGCTGCGGTCCGAGCCCGCCGAACAGGTCGAGCGCCCGGGCCAGCGGGTGTCCGTCGGGCTCCCCGAGCCGCCGCCAGGGCTCTACGGCCCGGTCGAAGGCGGCCGCCCAGGCGGCGAGTCCGGGCTCCTGCCGGAGCAGCCGGTCGAGCGCGGGGCCGAGCGCCAGGCGGCGGGCGGGGCGGCCGGGCAGCGCCAGGCGGACGTCCTCCCGGGCGAAGGCGTCGGCGCTGTGGGTCTCCATGCCGAGCCGCAGGGTCCAGGCGGTGACCTCGTCGCCGCCGCGGCCGGCGGCGCGATCCAGTGCCCGCAGGTCGTCCCGGAGGCGGTCGGTGAGCGCGGTGCGGGCGGTGGCGATCCGCTGGGGTTCGAGCGGGCGGCCGGTGATCCGGGCGGACTCCGCCCACAGCTCGGGCTGGTGCAGGGCGGCGACCAGGCAGCCGAGCGTCCACGCCCAGGTCCGCTCGTCGGGTTCGGTGCCCTCGGGAGCCGCGGCGGCGAGCCGGTAGCCGGCGAGTCCGAGGGCGTGCAGCAGCCGCGGCTGGGCCGGGTCCCGGAGCAGCAGCGCGTGGTAGCCGTCCCAGGCCTCCCGGTGGCGGCCCTCGACGGCGTGCTGGTGGGCCTCGTGCTCGGCGAGCAGGACGAGGGCGGGGCCGGCCTGCGGGTGGTCCGGGGTGTGGCCGAGGGCCTGGCGCAGGTCGCCGGCGGCCCGTCCGGGCTCCCCCGCGTCGAGCGCGGCGGCGGCCCGGCGGAGCAGGACGGCGCTGCGGGCGGCCCCTGCCTGCGCGGGCAGCTCGGCCAGCGCCTCGTCCAGTCGGCCGAGTTCGGCGCGGAGCAGGGCCAGGTCGAGCCGGACGGGCCCGGCCGCGGGGCTGTCGCCGAAGGCCCGGGCCCAGGCGGCGAGGACGGGTTCGGCCTGCTCGGGCGTGCCGGCCCGGCGGGCGCAGTCCAGGACGGCGCGCAGCGCGGGCCCGGCGCAGCGGACGCAGCGCGCCGGGGCGCCCTCGGCGGCCCGGTGCAGGTGGGCGGCGCAGGCCTCGCGGCCGCAGCCGCCGCAGGCGCCGGTGGCCGGACCGGCGCAGACGGCGCAGTCGGCCGGGGCGGCCTGCGGTGCGGGGGCCGGGCCGGCGGTGAGGAAGTGGCGGTACCAGTCCAGTGCGGCGGCCCAGTTGCCGGCGCGTTCGGCCAGCAGGGCGCGCAGCCGGGCGAGCGCCGGGTCGCCGGCCGGGTCGGGTGCGAGCGGGGCGAGCAGCGCGATGGTCTGCACCGGGCGGCCGGCCAGCAGGGCGGCGGCGGCCAGGTGGTAGCGCTCGCGCGGTCCGGCGGCGGGGTCGAGCAGACCGGCCAGGGGCTCGGTCCGGCCCTCGGCCAGGGCCAGGGCGGCGCGCAGCCGGGCCTGCCGGTGGGTGATCGCGCCGGGCAGGGTGTCGGCGAGGGCGAGGGCGGCGGCGGCCCGTTCGCGTTCCTCGGCCCGGTCGCGGCCGGTGACCAGCAGGTGGGCGGCCTCGCGCAGCGCGGCTTCGCGCAGCGCGGCACGGTAGCCGGGGGCGGCCGGGTGCTCGGCGGCGGCCCGCTGCCAGAGCTCCCGGGCGGCGGCCGGGTCGGCGGCCAGTCGGGTGCGGGCGAGCCGGTCGCGGGCGAGGGCGAGGCGGTCGTGCAGCTCCTCGTCCTGCAGCGGTTCCCAGCGGGTCAGCGCCCCGGCCGGGTCGTCGGTGCGGGACAGCGCGAGGCCGTGGTGGAAGGCGGCGATCCGGGCCCAGCGGGAGTCCGGTTCGCGGTCGGCCTCGGCGCGGAGCAGCGGTTCGGCCTCGGCGGCGCGGCCGGCGGCGAGCAGGGCGGCGCCGAGCCGGACCCGGGCGGGGCGCCAGTCGGGTGCCCGGTCGAGGGCGGCTCGGTAGTCGGCGGCGGCCTCGGCGGGGCGGTCGGCCCGCTCGTTGACCAGGGCGAGGCCGAACCCGGCCGGGGCGAAGCCGGGTTGGACGGCGAGGGCGGCGGCGAACTGCTCCCGGGCCTGTTCGTCGGCGCCGAGCAGCAGGGCGAGCCGGCCGAGCGCGTAGCGGGGGCGGGGGTCGCCGGGGGCCTCGGTGGCGGCGGCCGCGAGGTCGGCCCAGGCGGCGTCGGTGGCGCCGAGCCGCTGGCGGGCGAGGCCGCGGAAGAGCAGGGTCTCGGTGCGCAGCGCCGGTCCGCGCCCCCACGGGGAGGGGTCGCCGGCGCCGCGGCGCAGCGCCTCGTCGAAGGCGACGACGGCGGGTTCGTCGCGGTGCAGGGTGAACAGCTGGGCGCCCCAGCGGAACCAGAGTTCGCCGCTGCCGCCGGGGGCGGCCGCGGCGAGCAGGGTCTCGGCCTCGACGGCCCGGTCGGTGCCGCGCAGCTGGGCGGCGCGGGCGAGGACGGGCCAGTCGCGGCCGGGCAGGGCGGCGAGGGCGGCGGCGGTGGTGTGCTCGCGCTGTGCGGGGCTGCCTTCGCGGCAGAGGCGTTGCAGCCAGTCCCGGGTGCGGGCGACGGCCTCGACCTCCTCCCCGGGTTCGGCGCCGTCGGCGGTGGCCTGCAGCAGGGCGAGGACCGGCCCGAGGTCGCCGTCGGCGGCGGCGGTGCGTTCCGCGGCGAGGCGCCGCAGGCTCCACCGGGGCAGTTGCCGGGCCGGGTCGGCGAGCAGCGGGAAGGCCTCGCGGTGCAGGGCGAGGGTGGCCTGCTGGTCTCCGGTGGGGATGGTGGCCTCGGCTTGGCCGAGGAGGGCGAGGCCGCGTTGCGGGAGCAGTTCGGCGGGGCCCTCGGCGAGCCGGCGGGCGAGCCGGGCGTAGCGGCGCCGGGCCTGCGGGGCCTTGCCGGCGGCGAGCCGTTCGGCGGCCGTGGCGAGGGCCGCGGCCACCGTCCCGGCGTCCAGGGCGCGGTGGCGCCGGGCCAGTACGACGGCGGCCGCACCGACCAGTGCCACCACGATCAGCAGCACCGCGAGCTGCACCATGCACCGTCCCCCTGCTGGTCAGATCCACCGATGTCATGATCAAAATGCTGGCGATGATCATGAGTTGACGTACTGTCATGATGTTGTCCGATCGAATGCAGGATAGGCCCTTCGTGGGACGTCCGAACAGCGGAGAGCACTATCCTGGGATCAGCTGAAAAGCCGAGGCATCGAGTCGGGGGTCGAGTGTCCGAGTCGCGTTGGGTACCCGGGCTCCGGTTCGGGCCGGAGTTCGACCCCGAGCAGTACGAGCTCCTGGAGTTCCACCACCGGGGCGGCGAGGCCGAGGTGTGGCGGGCGGTGCGCACCGGCCACAGCGGGCTCAAGGAGCTCGTCGCCGCGAAGATCATGCTGGAGCGCGACCCCTCCGAGGTCCGCCGCTGGCTCGGCCGCTGGGACGACGTCTCGCACAACGCCCACCGCCTGGGCGTCACCGACCTGGTGGTGCCCAGCTTCCTGCTCGGGCCCTCCCCGCACCAGCCCGGCGCCCTGCCCGCCGGCGGTCTGCTCGGCTACCAGATCTCCCCCTGGGTCGAAGGGGTCCCGCTGCACACCTGGGCCCGCACCCAGCGCGGCGGGCCGGCCGCGGCGGCCGAGGTCCTGTCCCGGCTCTGCCGGATCGTCGACGAGCTGCACCGCAAGCGCTGGGTGCACCGCGACATCTCCCCCGCCAACGTCCTGGTGGACGCCCACGGCCAGGTCAAACTGATCGACCTGACCTTCCTGGCCCCGCTCGACCACACCCTGACCGTCGCCGTGTTCACCCCCGGCCACGTCCCGCCGGAGGCCGAGCAGGTCGGCGGCTTCCCCACCACGGCCAAGGACCTGTTCGCCGTCGGCACCCTCGCGCGCACCCTGCTGCTACCCGACCACGGTCGCCTCGACCACCGGCTCGCCGCCGAACAGGCCCGCGCCGAACTGCTCGCCGCCGGCTACGGCGAGGAGCTGGTCCGGTGGGCCTGCGAGCCGCTGGCCCGCGACCCGCAGCGCCGCCCCGCCCCGCTCGGCCCCTGGGTCGGCCGCGGACGCGAACTGCTGCGCGCCCACCGGCCGGTGGCGCGCACCGCGGGCCTGGCCGTACTGCCCGACCGGGCCGGCCGGCCGCTGCTGGTCACCGGCGGCCCGGACGGCACCGCCCTGACCGGCCCCGGACACCCCGGCCACCGGCTGCCGACCGGCCAGGGGCCCGGCCCCGTCCGCGAGTTGACGGCCGGCTGGGCAGGCCGGCAGGGCGAGCTGGTGGTCTGCGCCGAGGACCGCGGCGGATCGCTCTGGGTCGGCACCGCGGCCGGCTGGTGGGAGGCCGCGCGCGGCGTCAGCGGGCTCGCCGGGGGCGTCGACCCGGCCGGGGAGATGACGGTCTGGACGGCGGTCGGCGGCGCACTGCGCTCCTACCGCTGGGCGCCCGGGCTCACCCTCACCGGCCGGGAGCTGCCCGGCTGCCCGGCCGACCGGGTGCTCGCCGCCCTGGAGGAACGCCCCGGATCCTGGCTGGTCCTGGTCGAACACCGGGAACAGGTGCTGAGCTGGCGGCCCGGCTCGGCGGAGCACCCGGCCCCGGTCGGACCGCCCGGGGCACCGCGCGCCGGGGCCCTGGCCCTCACCTCCGCCGGGCCGCAGGCCGTCACGCTGCGAACGGACGGCTCCGTCCGGCTGCACCCGCTCGGGGCGGGCGCCGGGCCGGGCGCCGAGATCGGCGACGGCGAACCCGCCCTGGGCGTCGCGGTGGCCGGGCACCGGGGCGGCCCGACCGTCGCGCTGGCCGGCGCGGGCGGGGTCCGGCTGCGGCTGCCGGCCGGCGGCGCCTCCCGCCGCCCGCGCTGGTGGCGGCCCACGCTGCGCCCGGCAACCCGGGTCGCGCTCGCGGTCGGCGACGACTGGCGGCTGTGCCTGGCCGCGGTGGTGGAGGGCGAGTTGCAGTGCTGGCAGGAGGACGCTGCGTACCGCTGGCTGCCGGTGGCCCTGCCGGAACAGGGCTGACGCCGGGGCCGGCACCGGGCTTACCCGGGGCCGGCGCAGGGCTGACCCCGGGGCCGGAGCAGGGCCGGCGCCGCTCCCGGACCGGACAGGGCCGGAGGGGCCCCCGGGCCCGGCCTCGCCGTGGGTGCTCGGCCGGAACGCGCCGCGGCTCCGGAACCTGGTGGGTTCCGGGGCCGCGGCGCGGTGCTCCTCGGCGGTGCTGCTCGGCGGTGCTACTCGGTGCTGGCCCTCGGTGCTGGCCCTCGGTGGTGCTCCCGGTCGCACCCGTCGGCGGTGCCGCTCAGCGGAAGCGGCGCAGCCGCAGGCTGTTGGTGACCACGAAGACCGAGGAGAAGGCCATCGCCCCGCCCGCGATCATCGGGTTGAGCAGTCCGGCCGCGGCCAGCGGGATCGCCGCGACGTTGTAGCCGAACGCCCAGAACAGGTTGCTCTTGATGGTGGCCAGCGTGCGGCGGGAGAGCCGGATCGCGTCGGCGGCGGCCCGTAGGTCCCCGCGGACGAGGGTGAGGTCGCCGGCCTCGATGGCGGCGTCGGTGCCGGTGCCCATGGCCAGGCCGAGGTCGGCCTGGGCGAGCGCGGCCGCGTCGTTGACGCCGTCGCCGACCATGGCCACGACCCGGCCCTCGGCCTGCAGCCGGCGGACGGTGTCCACCTTGTCCTGCGGCATGACCTCGGCGATGACGTGCTCCGGGGCGATGCCGACCTCGGCGGCGACGGCCTCGGCGGCCGCGCGGTTGTCCCCGGTCAGCAGCACCGGCGTCAGGCCCAGGGCGCGCAGCCGGGCGATCGCCTCGGCACTGGTCGGCTTGACGGCGTCGGCGACCTCCAGCACGGCCCGCGCCGCACCGTCCCAGCCGACCGCGATCGCGGTACGGCCGGCCGCCTCGGCGGTGCGCTTGGCCTCGGCCAGGTGCCCGGGCAGGTACTGCGACCAGTCGTTCAGCAGCGCCTCCCGGCCGGCGACCACCGCGTGGCCGTCCACCACGCCCTGGACGCCCAGTCCCGGCACGTTCTCGAAGCCCTCGACGGCGGGCAGCACACCGGCCCTGGCCGCGGCGGTGGCGATGGCCCGGGCGATGGGGTGTTCGGAGGCGTGTTCCAGGGCGCCGGCCAGGCGCAGGGCCTCGGCCTCGGTGACGCCCTCGGCGGTGTGCACGGCGAGCAGGGTCATCCGTCCGGTGGTGACGGTGCCGGTCTTGTCCAGGACGACGGTGTCGACCTTGCGGGTGTTCTCCAGCACCTCGGGGCCCTTGATCAGGATGCCGAGCTGGGCGCCGCGGCCGGTGCCGACCATGAGCGCGGTCGGGGTGGCCAGGCCGAGGGCGCACGGGCAGGCGATGATCAGCACCGCGACGGCCGCGGTGAAGGCCGCGGTCCAGCCCTCGCCGGTGCCCAGCCAGTAGCCGAGGGTGGCCACCGCGAGGGTGATCACGATCGGCACGAAGACGGCGGAGATGCGGTCGGCGAGCCGCTGGGCGGCGGCCTTTCCGTTCTGCGCGTCCTCGACCAGCCGGGCCATCCGGGCGAGCTGGGTGTCGGCGCCGACCCTGGTGGCCTCGACGACCAGCCGCCCGCCCGCGTTGACGGTCGCACCGGTGACCGCGTCGCCGACGGAGACCTCCACGGGCACCGACTCACCGGTCAGCATCGAGGCGTCGACGGCCGAGGCGCCCTCGACCACCGTGCCGTCGGTGGCGACCTTCTCCCCGGGGCGCACCACGAACCGGTCGCCCACCGCGAGCTCCGCGACCGGGATCCGCACCTCCTGCCCGGCCCGCAGGACGGCCACGTCCTTGGCCCCCAGCTCCAGCAGCGCCTTGAGGGCGGCCCCGGCGGTGCGCTTGGAGCGGGCCTCGAAGTAGCGGCCGGCCAGGATGAAGGCGGTGACGCCGGCGGCGGCCTCCAGGTAGATGTTCGACGAGCCGTCACTGCGGGCGATGGTCAGTTCGAAGCCGTGCCGCATGCCCGGCATGCCCGCGTCGCCGAGGAACAGCGCCCACAGCGACCAGAGGAAGGCGGCGCCGGTGCCGAGCGAGACCAGGGTGTCCATCGTCGCCGCGCCGTGCCGGAGGTTGGTCCAGGCGGCGCGGTGGAACGGCCAGGCGGCGTAGGTGACCACGGGGGCGGCCAGGGTCAGCGAGAGCCACTGCCAGTTGTCGAACTGCAGGGCCGGCACCATCGCCATCGCGATCACCGGCACCGCCAGGGCCACCGCGGTGAACAGCCGCTGCCGCAGCGGGGCCAGCTCGTCGGCCGGCTCCGCGGGCCCGCCCGCACCCTCGGCGGCCGGCGGCGCGGGAAGCGCCGCGGTGTAGCCGGTGGCCTCGACGGTGGCGATCAGGTCGGCGACCGCGACGTCGCCCTCGTAGGAGACCTTCGCCTTCTCGGTGGCGTAGTTGACGCTCGCCGAGACGCCGTCCATCCGGTTCAGCTTCTTCTCGATGCGGGCCGCGCACGAGGCGCAGGTCATGCCGCCGATCGAGAGTTCCACCTCCGTGGAGGCGGGTGCCTGGGTGGTCATCGTTGCTCCTCGTGACTGTCGTCGGACAGGGCGCGTGCGACGTGCCGGGTGGCACCGCCGGATCCGGACCCACCGAACTGGTACCCATGGGGGGTATCGGGCGGCGCCGAGTTCATTTATACCCCTAAGGGGTATCCAGAGCAAGGCTTGACCGATACCCCCCTCCCGTATTCTCCGGACCGCCCGAACCGCTTGACTCGATACCCCAGCGGGGTATTCACTCGGGGCATCGGACCGGGGCCGGCAGCGCCCCGCCGGAGCTCCCGAGGAGGCCCGCATGACCGGCTACCGGCACGACCAGGACCGCCTGCGGCGCCGACTGCGCCGGATCGAGGGCCAGGTCCGCGGCCTCCAGCGGATGGTCGCCGACGACACCTACTGCATCGACGTGCTCACCCAGGTCTCGGCCGCCACCAAGGCCCTCCAGTCCGTCGCCCTGATCCTGCTCGACGGCCACCTCGCGCACTGCGTCCAGGACGCCGTCGCCGACGGCGGCACCGCGGCCGCCGACACCAAGGTCGCCGAGGCCTCCCGCGCCATCGCCCGCCTCCTGCGCGCCTGACCGCTCCACCCGCGCCGCATCCGCCCGCGCCCGCCGCCCACCACCGAGGAGAATCTCAATGATCGTGTCAAGCCGACTGCGTGACCGGCGGAGCGGGGGTGAAGAGCCTCTTGTCACGCAGCATCGCCCAGAGCACGTCGACCCTTCGGCGGGCAAGTGCGAGCAGAGCCTGCGTGTGCAGCAGCCCTTCGCCTCGCTTCTTGAGGTAGTAGTCCCGCGATGGACCCGGCCGCATCATCGCGGTCTGGGCCGACATGTAGAAGAGCCAACGCAGGCGACGGTTGTACCGCTTGGGCCGGTGGTAGTTGCCGGTGCGGCGCCCGGAGTCCCTGGCGACCGGGGCCAGCCCAGCATGGGAGGCCAGGCGGCCCGCGTCCAGGTAGCCGGACAGATCACCGACGATGGCGACGAACTCGGCGCCCAGGATCGGGCCCATGCCGGGCATCGACTCGATGATCTCGGCCCGCTCGTCGGCGCGGAAGATCTCGCGGATCTCCCGGTCGTTGTCCTTGATCCGCTCGTCCAGAGCGAGCAGTTGGTGGGCAAGGTCGCGGACCAGCTTCGCGGACCGCTTCTCGCCGGGCAGTTCGGCCGTCTGCGACTGGGCGGCCTCCACCGCCTTGGCGGCAACCGTGTCGGCACCGCGGACCTTGCGGCGCTCCAGCCAGGTCGTCAGCCGCGTGACGCCGATCCGCCGCAGGGCAGCCGGGGTCTGGTACTCGGTCAGCATCACGACCGGTCCCTTGGCCGCGGAGTAGTCGAAGGCCCGCTCCAGGGCCGGGCAGATGCCTACCAGGAGATCGCGCAGCCGGTTGATCAACCGCACCCGGTCCGCGATCAGGTCGGCCCGGTGGTTGGTCAGCAGCTGGACTGTGCTGACCAGCTCAGGCGGAGTGTTCAGCCGGGCGAAGCCCTTGGGGCGCATGCGGGCCTGGTCGGCGATGACGCGCGCGTCCTTGGCGTCGGTCTTGCCCTCGCCCTGGTAGGCCCCGGACATGCGGTTGACGGTGCGGCCGGGTACGTAGACGACGTGCTGACCGTGAGCGACCAGCAGAGCCAGCAGCAGAGTCGAGGCACGGCCGGAGATGTCCACCGCCCACCGCACCTCGCCGGCCTTCTCCCGAGCCGTCTCGAGGAGGTTGAGGATCTGCGACTCGTCGTTGATCACCTTCGTCGAGAACAAGATCTCGCCGTCTGCATCGACGGCCACCGCCCAGTGATGCCCCTTGCCGGCATCGATGCCGACCCATACCCGCTCGTGCACCGTGCTCAAGCCCGTCGCTCCGTATCCCTCGTGACCAGCCATTCGTGGCCCGAAGAACACTCCGCCGACAGGTCCCTAACCAGCGATGACCGCAGTTCTCAATCAGTGGTCGGAGCGTCCCGAAGGACCGGGCGGCCATTCTCCTCGAGCCATCAACGGCAACCCGCCATCAGCCACACCCGGTCCTCCCGGACCGCCTCACATTCTTAGGGACCCGCCATGAACACCACCCTGAAGATCACCGCCTTCACCGCCGGGCTCACCGCCGCCTTCGGCCTCGCCCTCGGCGTCGGCCACGCCACCGGACGCGGTCCCGCCCCCGCGCCCGCCGGCACCACCGGGCACGGCGGACACGCCGGACACACCGAGGCCGCGACCCCGGCCGACCACCTGCCCGGCGGGCTGCAGGTCTCCGAGCGCGGCTACACCCTCAGCCTCGACGACCCCTTCGTCACCGCCGGCACCCCCACCGACCTGCGCTTCCGGATCCTCGGCGCCGACGGCCGGGCCGTCACCGCCTTCCAGCCCTCGCACGAGAAGGAACTGCACCTGATCGTCGCCCCGCGCGACCTCTCCGGGTACCAGCACCTGCACCCCACCCGCGCCGCCGACGGCACCTGGAGCGCCACCGCCGCGCTGCCGGCCGCCGGCACCTACCGGGTCTTCGCGGACTTCACCCCCGCCGGCGCCACCGAGGGCCTCACCCTGGGCGCCGATCTGCACGCCGCCGGCGACCTGCGGCCCGCGGCACTGCCCGAGACCGGACGGACCGTCACCGTCGACGGCTACACCGTCGCCCTCGGCGGCGAGCTCACCCCCGGGCGCAGCGGGCGGCTCACCCTGACCGTCACCCGGGACGGCCGACCGGTCACCGACCTCCAGCCCTACCTCGGCGCCTCCGGCCACCTGGTCGCCCTCCGGGCCGGGGACCTCGCCTACCTCCACGTCCACCCGGACACCACCGCCCCGGGTCCGGAGATCGGCTTCACCACCACCGCGCCGAGCGCCGGGAGCTACCGGCTCTTCCTCGACTTCAAGCAGCAGGACGCCGTGCACACCGCCGCCTTCACCGTCACCACCGACGGCGCCGCCACCCCGGGCCCGGCGGCCGCCCCGGCCGGACCGGCCACCCCGGCCGGCGAGCCCGCCCCGACCACCGGGGAGACCGTGGCCCACCAGCACTGAGACCCACCTGCGCGCCGTGCCGGGCGGTCCACCACGGACCGTCCGGCGCGGCGGCTTCGACGGCTTCGGCGGATTCGGCGGCGGGGCGGCGGGGCGGCGCCCGGCCCGGGCCCGGGTCCGGGATCGGGATCGGGATCGGGCCGGGTTTCAGGCCCGGGCGCCGGTCAGCGGCCGGTCCTGTGGCGCCGGGGAGCACGACGGCGCCGCGGAGCCCAGTGGCGCCGGGCGGTCCAGTCCCAGGTTCCGGTGGATCTCCAGGGCCGCCGTCGAGCGGTTCAACGTGATGAAGTGCAGCCCGGGCACCCCCTCCCCGAGCAGGCGCTCGGCCATCCGGGTCGCGTGGTCCACCCCGATGCGGTGGGACGCCGCCCGGTCGCCGCGGGCGGCCTCCAGCGCGGCGGCGAGCGCGGGCGGGAAGGAGGCACCGCTCAGCTCGGCGAAGCGGGCGATCTGGCGGACGTCGGTGGCCGGCATGATCTCCGGGATGACCGGGGTGTCGCAGCCGGCCGCCGCCAGCCGGTCGCGCAGCCGCAGGTAGTGCTCGACCTCGAAGAACATCTGGGTGACGGCGTAGTCCGCCCCCGCCCGGCACTTGGCGACGAAGTGCCGGATGTCCTCGGACCAGTCCGCCGAACGCGGGTGGCGCTCCGGGAAGGCCGCCACGCCGACCGTGAACGCACCGCAGCCCCGGACGAGTTCGACCAGTTCGGCGGCGTGCCGCAGTCCCTGCGGATGCGGCCGCCAGACACCGTTCGGGTCCCCGGGCGGGTCGCCGCGCAGGGCCAGCACGTCCCGGATCCCGACATCCGCGTAGCGCCGCAGGACGGCCTGCAGCTCGGCAGTGGAGTGGCCGACGGCGGTGAGGTGCGCGACGGGGCGCAGCGTGGTCTGGGCGGCGATCCGTTCGGTGGTCCCGATGGTGCGGTCGCGCGAGGAGCCGCCGGCGCCGTAGGTGACGGACACGAAGGTCGGCGCCACCGCCTCCACCCGCCGGATGGCGGCCCACAGGGCGCGTTCGCCGGCCTCGTCCTTGGCGGGAAAGAACTCGAAGGAGTAGGTCCGCTCGCCGGCCGCCAGGATCTCGCGCAGGCCGCGCGGGCCGGGGCGGGTGATGTGGTCCATGGGGTGCTCACCTCGTGTGGTGGGGTCGGCGGCCTGCCGAGGGGCCGGCCGGCCCGGGATGCCGGCGGGCGTTCCACCCTGCCCCGGAGGGCGCAACAGGACCGCCACAAGGATGACTTGACGATCGCTGGAGGCGGTCCACCCGCCCGCTCCCGGCCGCTCCACACCCCTCTTCAATTACCCCCTGGGGGTATGCTAGCTTCAGCGGTGAAGCAGCCGACCGGATCGCGCGGCCGGCGCCCGGCACGATGACAGGAGCACAGCCATGACCGAGATCGCCGTCACCGTCGAGTCCACCGAGACCGCCTCCTGCTGCGGCTCGTGCGGCACCGGCACCGGCGCCACCGACACCCCCGCCGCCGCGACGGCCGGCCTGGCCGTCTTCCAGGTGAAGGGCATGACCTGCGGGCACTGCGTCACCGCGGTGACCGCCGAGCTCCAGCGGATCGACGGCGTGGGCGCCGTCGCCGTGGACCTCGCCACCGGCCGGGTCACCGTCGACAGCACCGCCCCGCTCTCCGACGAGGCCGTCGCCGCCGCCATCGACGAGGCCGGCTACGAGCTGGTCGGCCGCCTGGACGGCTGACGGACCGCGGCACGACGCGGAGCGGCCCCCGACGATCAGGTCGCCGGGGGCCGCTCCGCGTTACCGGGTGGGGGTATGCCGGGCGGGGGTGCGTCAGGTGGGGGTGCGCAAGGAGCGGGCCCGCAGGGCGCGGGCACCCCGGAGCGGGGCACCCCCGGCGGTCCGGCCGGTCACCGCGCGTCGGACGGCGCCCGCAACAGGGGGAGGACGACCTCGTCGAGGATCTCGTCGACGACCCGGTCGGGCGGCACCGTCCCGCCGATCAGGAAGGCGTCGCGCAGCAGGTCGAGCGGGAGGGAGAGGACCCGTGGGGTGAGCCGCGCGGGGTCGATCTCGCCCCGGTCGACGGCCCGGCGCATCATCGCCTCCAGGCTGCTCACCGGCCCCTGCGCGGTCAGGCCGCCGCGGAAGATCCCGCGGAGCTCGGGGTCGCGCATCAGGTCGATCAGGAACCCGTGCACGGCGCCGGTCGGCAGGTCGTCGAAGCGGTGCAGCAGACCGCGCAGGAAGAGCGCCAGGTCGGTCTTCAGGTCACCGGTGTCCGGCGGCTCCCGGTAGTCGGGGGCGTTGCGGCCGAGGGCGGCGACGACGACCGCCGCCCGGTTCGGCCAGCGGCGGTACAGCACCGGCTTGCTGGTCCGGGCCCGGGCGGCGACGCCGTCCATGGTGAGCCGGTCGTAGCCGTGGTCGGCGAGTTCGGCCCAGACGGCGTCGAGGATCGCCCGTTCCAGCTCGTCGCCGCGGCGCCGCGAGGGCCTGCCGCGGACCTCTTCGCCCTCCGGCGCGCCGGACGTCACCGGTCCGCCGGGCGCCGCTCCACCCCTCGCCGCTCCGCCTGCCGCCGATCTGCCCGCTGCCGATCCGCCGTCCGCCATCGAGTGCCGCACCCGACCTTCGTCGATTCGTAGATACGTTGCGTTTCTTATCCGGATGAGTCTACAGTCGCGGCTAAGAAACGCGCCGTATCTTATGGCCGGATGACCTGGGGGGAACCCGTCATGCGCACTCTCCGAACGACCGACGTCCTGGTGGTCGGCGCAGGCCCGGTGGGCCTCGCCCTCGCCCTCGGACTGGCCCGCGCCGGGATCGACTGCCGCGTCCTCGAACGCGAGCCGCGGTTCCGCGACCGCGGCGTCCGCGGCAAGGGCGTCAACTCCCGGACGCTGGAGGTGTTCGACGACCTCGGCGTCGTCGACGGCATCCTCGCCCGCGGCCGGTCGGACCTCGGGGTCCGCAGCTACCAGGGCGTCCGGATCGTCCACGAGGTCGCCCCTCGGCCCGCCGGCGCCGCGACCCCGGACCGGCCCCACCCCGGCATGCTGCTGCTCGGCCAGCACCACACCGAGGCCGTCCTGCGCGACCGGCTCGCCGGGTACGGCGTCACCGTCGAACTCGACGCCGAGCTGCTCGACCACCGGCAGGACCCCGAGGGCGTCCTGGCCACCGTCCGGCGCGGCGCCACGACGGAACACCTCCGCGCCCGCTACCTGGTCGGCTGCGACGGCGGCCGCAGCACCGTCCGCAAGCTGGCCGGCATCCCGTTCCTCGGCGAGACCTGGGACCAGGAACGCTTCCTGATGGCCTCGCTCGCCGTGGACGGGCTCGACCCCGACCTCATGCACGTCTGGAACCACCCCGACCTCGGCGCGGGCGCCATGGTGCTGGTGCCGATGCGCGAGGACGACAACTGGGCCATCCACGCCTCCGTCCCGCCGAGCGCGGCCGGCGAGCCGCCCGCCCCCACCCTGGACACCTTCCGCCGGCTGTTCGCCGAACGCGCCGGCCTGCCCGGGGTCCGGCTGCACGAACCGTCCTGGTCCACGGTGTGGCGGCCGACCGTCCGCATGGTCGAGCGCTACCGCCAGGGCCGGGTCCTGCTCGCCGGTGACGCCGCGCACTGCCACTCCGCGGCCGGCGGCCAGGGCATGAACACCGGCATCCAGGACGCGCACAACCTCAGCTGGAAGCTCGCCGCGGTACTGCGCGGCGCTCCCGACGCCCTGCTCGACAGCTACCAGGCCGAACGGCTGCCCGTCGCCGCCACCGTCCTCGCCGCCACCTCCGCCCAGCACAAGGCGCTGTTCTCCGCCGACGGCGCCCGCGCCCTGTCCGCGCAGTTCGCCAGTCTGGCGGGTACCGCGGGCGCCGACCTCACCGGGCTCTCGGTCGGCTACCGGGGCGGCCCGCTCGGCCTCGACCTGGACGACAGCACCGGCATCCGTGCCGGGGACCGCGCCCCGGACGCCCCCTGCACCACCGCCGACGGCACGCCCACCCGGCTGTTCGACGTCTTCCGCGGCACCCACTTCACCCTGCTGACCCTCGCCGGACGGCCCGCGCCGACCGGCCCGACCGCACCGCCCGGGCGGCCCGACGGGCTCGACGGGCTCGACGGGCTCGACGGACGGGAGTGGCTCGACGGGCTCGAACGGGCCGGTCGCCTGCGCCGGGCCGTCGTCACCGACCCGGGCGGCCACGTCGGCCGCGCCTACGGACTGAGCGGCACGGCCGTCGCCCTGGTCCGGCCGGACGGCTACGTCTCGCTGACGGCGGGGCGGCCGGACCGGGCCGCGCTCACCGCCCACCTGAAGGGCTTCGGCCTGAGCAGCTGAGCGCCTGCCCGGCGGGCCGGGTCCCTCGGCCCGCCGGTCAGCCCGCCGATCGGACGCGGGCGGCGGCGGCCCGCTCGTCCGCGTCCGCGAGCAGGAAGTACACCGGGGACAGGCCCAGTTCGACCACCATCAGCACCACCTGGAACCCGTCCGGCCACCCGGCCACCGCGATCGACAGCACCCGGCCGAGCCCGCCCAGCAGGAACACCGCCGTCAGCCACCGCACCGCGCGGGCCGGCACCGGCGACTGCCGGACGGCCCACAGCCAGGCCGCGCCGTAACCGGCGAAGATCGCGCCCATGAACCGGCCGAAGCTGTCGACCGTCGCACCGGCGTCCTCCTCGCCCGGGATCGCCGCGTTCCCCGCCAGCAGGTGGTAGAAGCCGATCGCCACGCAGGCGACCCCCATCGTCCACCCGAGCACCCGCAGAACCCTGGCCATGAACCCACCACCCGTCGGACGGTTAGTTGACACGTGTCCACTAAGCTAGCGCGCACTAGTGGACACGTGTCAAGTAGCCTTCGCCGCATGCCAGTCCACCAACGGCGCCGCCGCCTGTCCCCCGCCGACCGCCGCGCCCAGCTGCTCTCCGTCGGCGCCCGGCTCTTCGCCGCCCGCCCGTACGAGGAGGTGCTGATGGAGGAGGTCGCCGAACAGGCCGGCGTCTCGCGCGCCCTGCTCTACCGTCACTTCCCGGGCAAGCACGACCTGTTCGCCGCCGTCTACCGGCAGGCCGCCGACGAGCTGCTCGCCAAGTCCCGCTTCGACCCCGCCGACACCCTGCTCGAACAGCTCGTCGAGGGCATGGACGCCCATCTGGACTACTTCGTCGCCAACCGGCACGCCGTGCTCGCCGCCAACCGCGTCCTGGCCGGCGACCCGGTGATCCAGACGATCATCACCGGCGAACTCGACACCCTGCGCGGCCGCCTGCTCGGCGTCCTCCCCCTCGCGGACGAGACGGCCCGGCGGGCGGTCTCACAGGTCCTCGGCGGCTGGCTGGTGTTCGTCCGGGTCCTGGTCGTCGACTGGCTCACCGAGGAGAGCTGCACCCGCGAGGAGCTACGCGACGCCTGCATCGGCGCGGTGCTCGGCGCCCTGCGCCCGCTGCTGCCCGCCGACCCGAGTGCCGACGCGGCCGCCGGACCGAGGGCCGACCCGAGCCACTGAGATGAACCCCCGACCATCGGCGGGAACCCCGTTCGGCAGGGGCGCAATCGCTACCATCGGGATCCAGCGGGAAACACGCCCAAAGACGTCAATTTCCCATGAAAATCACACAGTTGGATCCTCACTTCAGCGCTGGACCCCGACCCCCGAAGGGACCCATGTCCTCCGCCGCACCCGACACCGGGACCGACCTCCCCCCGCTCCACCGACTCCCCGTCACCCCCGCCCGGGCGCCCCACCCCACCACCCTGCCCGACGGCACCCCGGCCTGGCTGGTCACCCGCTACCACGACGTCCGACAGGCCCTCACCGACCCGCGCTTCACCCGCGGCGCCCTGCACACCGTCGGCACCCCCGGCGGCGGCGCCGACGTGGCCAGCAACCCCGCCTCCCTGTTCAACCAGGACGGCCCCGCCCACCGCCGGCTGCGCAGCACCGTCCAGCGCGCCTTCACCGCCCGCGCCATCGCCGACTGGCAGCCCTGGGTCGCCGAGGCCGTCCAGCAGGCCGTCGACGCACTCGCGGCCGCCGGCCCCCCGGCCGACCTCGTCACCGCCTTCACCCGCCCGGTGCCCTTCGCCGTCACCACCCGCCTGATGGGCCTCGACGGCGACGGACCGGACCACCTCGACGCGGAACGCCTG
This sequence comes from Kitasatospora sp. NPDC101176, assembly GCF_044768035.1. Classification (NCBI taxonomy): domain Bacteria; kingdom Bacillati; phylum Actinomycetota; class Actinomycetes; order Kitasatosporales; family Streptomycetaceae; genus Kitasatospora; species Kitasatospora sp. NPDC101176. Next base: position 282,792 of record NZ_JBIWPA010000005.1, on the reverse strand, counting down.
CGCCGCTGGACCCGCGCCGTCCTCGCCGACGGCGGGGCGGACACCCCCGCCACCCAGGACCGGTCCGCCCAGGACCCCGCCCAGGACCCGGAGAGCGCCCTCGCCGAGTACGCCGCCTTCACCGCCGAACTGATCGCCCGCCGGCGGCGCACACCCGGCGACGACCTCGTCAGCCGCCTGGTGCACGCCGCCGACCAGGACGGCGGAGTCCCCGAGGAGTCGCTCGTCCACCTCGTCTGCGGGCTCACCGCCAGCGGCAACGAGAGCGTCACCGGCGCCCTCGGCAACGCCCTGGTCTACCTGCTCGGCGAACGCCCCGAGCACTGGCCCCGCCTCGCCGACCCGGACACCACCGAGCGCACCACCGAACGCCTGCTCCACTTCATCCCCCTCGGCGACGACGAGGCCACCACCCGCCGCGCCACCGAGCCGGTCGGCCTCGGCGGCGTCGACATCCCCGCCGGCGCCGTCCTCGCCGTCAACCTGGGCAGCGCCAACCGCGACCGCGCCGTCTTCCCCGACGGCCTCGACGCCGACCTCGACACCGCCCTCCCGGCCCCCACCCTCGCCTTCAGCGCCGGCCCCCACTACTGCCTCGGCGCCTGGCGGATGCGGCTCGAGATGCGGGAGTCCCTCCGCCGCCTCGCCACCGCCCTCCCCGGCCTGCACCTCACCACGCCCGTCCACCGGATCGCCTGGCAGCTCGGCACCACCACCCGCAGCCCGGCCCGCCTCCCGGCGGCCTGGTGACCACGCGCCGCCGGGGGGGGCGGCCCGCCCCGGCGGCCCACCGGACACCCCTCCGGACACACCCGCACACACGTTCAACCCGCCACCTCCACAGCGCAATTGACCGGATTCCCGGTTCCCGTCCGGCACTGTCCGCACCCCGCCCCGGCAACGGCGCGACCCGGCCCGGTCGGCCCGCTAGGCTGGCCGGCATGTCCCGTGCGTCCCGTGTGCCACTCCCCGACCTCGTCCGGCTGCGCCAGGCCCGTGATCGCATGGACCGCGAGTACGCGCAGCCGCTGGACGTCCCCGCGCTCGCCCAGACCGCCCTGATGTCCCCCGGCCACTTCTCCCGCAGCTTCCGCACCGCCTTCGGCGAGACGCCGTACGGCTACCTCATGACCCGCCGGATCGAGCGCGCCATGGCGCTGCTGCGGCGCGGCGACCTCTCGGTGACCGACGTCTGCATGGCGGTGGGCTGTACCTCGCTGGGCTCGTTCAGCACCCGGTTCACCCAGTTGGTCGGCGAGAGCCCGAGCGCCTACCGGGCCCGGGACCACTACGAGGACGCCGCCGTCCCGGCCTGCGTCGCGAAGGTCTACACCCGGCCGGTCAGGAACGGAGAAGCAGGAGGTCCGGGAGCTAAGTAGCGTGAAGGACATGGACATCAAAGTTGGACAGACCTTCATCACCGTCGACGACCACGACAAGGCGCTCGGCTTCTACCGTGACGCGCTGGGCCTCGAGGTGCGCAACGACGTCGCCTTCGGGGACCTCCGCTGGGTGACCATCGGCTCGTCCGCGCAGCCGGAGGTGGACATCGTCCTGGAGCCCCCGCTCGCCGACCCCAACGCCGACGACGCCGACCGCAAGGCCGTGGCCGACCTGATGGCCAAGGGCCTGCTGCGCGCGGTGATCTTCCGCACCGAGGACTGCGACGCCACCTTCGAGCGGATCCGCGCCGCCGGCGCCGAGGTCATCCAGGAGCCGATCAACCAGCCGTACGGCGTCCGCGACTGCGCCTTCCGCGACCCCGCGGGCAACATGGTCCGCTTCAGCCAGCCGCGCACCAACTGACCACCCCCCGGGCGGCCCCCTGAGCCGCCCCGAACGACCCCCGAACGGGTCCGCCCACCCCCGGTGCGCGGACCCGTCCGCGTGCCGCGCGTCAGCGCTCGCGGCCGCGGGGTTTCAGCGGGGTGGCGGGCAGCTCCGGGGCCGGGAGGCGGGCGCCGGCGTAGCCGTGGACGGTGCCGAAGCGCGAGCCCGTCTCCCAGTCGGTGCGGGCCCGGGCGATCTCCTCGGTGGAGCGGCCGATGAAGTTCCACCACATACCACGCGTTTCACAGTTCTTCCCAGGTCAGACGCCTGCTCGACCATCCTGGGTCAGCAGAAGGTCAGCAAGACACCCTGGAGTCGACAACCACGGCCACCATCAACCTCAGCCGCGGCATGGGCAGCCAAGGCGCTGCTCGTCCTGATCCGCGCCGAGCTGGCCCGGCTCGAGCCCGCGGACGACGGCCTCGTCTACCGCACGACGGAACGGGGCCCGCGTTCGTCGAACTCCTCGAAGCCCCCTACGTCCAGCGCCTGCGCGAACGCGCCAGATGGGCCCGTCCACCAGTACGCGCCCGGCACTGACGTCCGGGCTGCCACCCGTGCGCTGCTCAGCCGCCAGCCGAGAGACCCCTACCCCCCGAGGTTTCCCGTGGCTGACCTGCGACTGACCCACCTCACGTACGCGGGCTCCGGAAAGCCCACCGCCCGTGTGGCCTTCGGCCCCGAGCTCACCGTCATCTACGGCGCGTCCGACACCGGCAAGTCCTTCATCGTCGAGTCCATCGAGTACATGCTCGGTGGCGCGCGTCTGCCGCTCATCCCGGAAGCCGAGGGCTACAGCCAGATCCTCCTCGGGCTGCAGATGCCCGACGGAACGCCGATCACCCTCGTCCGGCGACCTGGCGCCAGCACCGTCGCCGTCCACTACGAGGACTTGCGTGACCTGGTCACCCGGAGGTCCGACCGGGAACTGACCGCGGTCCACCGCGCCGGCAGCTCCCGCAGCCTCTCCGTCTTGCTCCTCGCAGAACTCGGCTATGCCGACGCCCGGATCCGCAAGAGCGACGCCGGCGGCACCCGCGGACTGGCCCTGGCCGACCTCGTCCACCTGCCCCTGTGACCGAGACCCACATGGGCGACCCCCCTCTCCCCCGTCCTGCGGTCGAGTGCGGACACCGGCAAGACCGCCGCCGCCTCGGTGATGAAGTACCTGCTGACCGGCGAGGACGATCGGGCTCCTCGACCAGATCGTCGTCGAACTCTCCGCCAAGCTGACCACCCGGGAGAACGCCTCCCGGCTGCGCGAACGGCTGACGCGGATCCAGGCCACCATCGACGGCCAGTCCCGCTCCCTGCAGGTGATCATCGACCGCCACGTCGGCGCAGTCTCCGACCGCATGAACGCCGCACAGGAACTCGCCGCCGTCGAAACCCGCCTCGCCGAGGTCCACGACCTGCTCACCCGCTTCGGGCTGCTGGACCAGTAGTACCGCTCCGACCTCGACCGCCTCGCGATGGTCAGCGAAGCCGGCAGCATCCTCGGGTACTTCCGTGTCGGCACCTGCGTCTTCTGCGGCGCCGAACCCGAACATCAACACCACGGCCACGGGGAGCAGGAGACGACCCAGCTGCATGCGGCCGTCGAATCCGCCAAGACCAGCTCGCTCCTCGCCGATCTCCTCCCGACCATCGCCGACCTTCGGACCCAGCTGGACGCTGGTCGGACGGAGGGACGTCCTGCTTCTACGGGCCAGCGAGCTCGACACCGAGATCTCCCAGGCCGAGGAGCGCCTCGACCCGTTGCGGACGCACATGGACAAACTCCTGGCGGCCTGCTCGGCCGCCGAACGCGAACTCGAACTCCACGCCCGCATCGAGGAACCGGACGACCGACTGTCCAAGCTTGACGGGGCAGGCGCGGTCCTCTCCCATCGGCCCGCCCGCCACATCCCCGCCCACGTGCTCTCCAACTTCGACGACGTTCTGAGGCGAACGCTGGAGGCCTGGTCCGTTCCCTCGGTCGAGTTCGCCGAGTTCGCCGAGTACGACCAGTACGGCATGGACGTCCGTGCCGGCAGCCGACCCCGCTCCGGACGCGGCCAGGGCGTGCGCTCAGTCCTGCACTCGGCGTTCACCACCGCCCTCGCCCGGTACTGCCTCCGGGAGGGCCTGCCCCACCCCGAGCAGCGTGCTCGCCTCCGCCACGACGTACCGCTTCACCGGCCTGGGCGGAGGCTGCCCTGGCTTCTTCCCTACCTCCCCGACTGGCGGGGCGTGAAGCTCATACGTCAGACCTGACGGTGCTCGCTTGGCGGCGAGCCCTGGCACATCGCCGGCGACTCGGCTCCGGAGCACGGTCCCGTCGGCGCAGTACTGCCCGACGGGATCGAACCACAGGAACGAGCCCCGGGTCAGCGCTGTCATAGCGGCGGAGAGCCCGACATCCTCGCCGAGATCACCCGCCTCTACTACCACAACACCACCCGCCGCCTGATCCTCTCCACCCCCTGACCCCACCCCGCCCCCGAGGCGCCAGAATGGAACCATGCCCTCCCTGGAGACCACTCCGAAGATCCGCGCGCGGATGAGCAAGCAGCGCAGTCACGACACGGACATCGAGGTCGCCCTCCGCAGGACCCTGCACGCCGCCGGTCTCCGCTACCGGGTCCACCGCAGGCCGCTCAAGGACGTGCGCCGCGAGGCCGACGTCCTGTTCGGCCCGGCGCGCGTCGCGGTCTTCGTCGACGGCTGCTTCTGGCACGGCTGCCCCGAGCACGCGACGTGGCCGAAGAACAACGCCGAGTTCTGGAGAGAGAAGATCGAGAAGAACCGCACCAGGGACCGCGACACGGACACCCGCCTCGCCGAGGCCGGCTGGCTGTCGGTGCGCGTCTGGGAGCACGAGAACCCCCTGGAGGCCGCCGAGCGGATCGCCACACTGGTCCGGGAACGTCGGCCGGCCGGCTACACTCTCACCACATGACCAGCTCCGACGCAGCCGCCCCATTTCTCGAGAAGCCGTACATGTTGGACCTGTTCGCCGGTCCGGGCGGGCTCGACGTGGCTGCACACATGCTCGGGGTGCAGTCGCTCGGGATCGAGTGGGACAAGAACGCCTGTGACACGCGCTACAAGGCCGGGCTGGAGACGTGGCACGCAGACGTCAGCGCGGTGCGTCGGGACAGGTTCGACGAGCTCCCCGCAGAGCTGAACGTGCTGGCCGGCGGCCCACCGTGCCAGACGTACTCGGTGGCGGGCAACGGTGCGGGCCGCAAGGCGCTGGGCGAGGTGGAGAATCTCATCCACGCGTTGATCGAAGGTTCCTCCGACGAGGAGATCGACGCGCAGCTGGAAGAGCTCGAGAAGCTGACCGGGGACCACCGGACGACTCTGGTCCTGGAGCCCCTGCGGTACGCGATCAAGGCGCTCGGCTGCGAGAAGCGGGGGAATCGGCCCTTCGACGTGATCGTTCTCGAGCAGGTCCCCCAGGTCAAGAACCTCTGGAGGGTCTACAAGGATGCCTTGGAGAAGGGCCTGCCCGGCACGGACGGGACGAGGGTGAAGTACAAGGTCGCCGAGGTCGCGACCCTGCACACCGAGGCGTACGGCGTCCCCCAGAGCCGCCGGCGGACGATCCTGATCGCGCGACTCGCCGAACACGGCAGCCCTCGTCTTCCGCACCCGACCCACCACACGTTCAGCCCGCACAATCCGGAGCTGGGCGGCCCGGATGACGAGAAGGCGACGGCCCGGCCCCGCCAGACGGCACTGCCGGTGGTGGAAGGCACCACGCCGCTCAAGCCGTGGGTCTCGATGGGTGAAGTGCTCGGGGTGAAGTCGGGACCCGAGCGCAGGAAGGTTCCGTTCCAGATCAGGTCGAACTACAGCACCGGTGGCGTCTCGGAGAATCGCGGCATCCGCACGGACCGGCAGCCGTCGTTCACGGTCACCGGGAAGGTCTCCCGCAATGCCGTCCAGCACCCGGATCTCCGGCCGCACCACCCGGAGCGGCTGACCATTCGGGAGGCTGGCGTCCTTCAGACCTTCCCGCCCGACTACCCCTGGTCGAGCGGCGACCAGTCACAGCAGGTGGGCAATGCCGTACCCCCGCTGTTCGGCATGCACGTGCTGGCCTCGGCCCTGTCCCTGCCGACCGCGGCCGAGGAGAGGTTCCGGGACACCTGGGAGGTGCCCACCCCCGAGGAGCACATCCTTCTTCGCAAGAAGGGTGGCTGCGACATTCCGGAGGTGGGCTGCGGCCCGAACTGCCCGAAGCCCGAGGATCAGTCCTCCCTCTCGGCCTCCTCCGCGAAGAGGTCGGCGAAGTAGTCCACCAGGGTGCTCACGGAGAGTTGCGGCGCCGGTTCCTCCTGGGGACCGGTCGGGAGCACGTGCCGTGATACCTGGCGGGCGGTCTCGGCCTCGGCGATCCAGTCGAGCAGGGGGCGGGACTCACGCTCCGCGTCGGGGGCGATCACGTCGTACATCAGCGTCGCGGCGGAGGCGTTCACGGCTCCGGCGAGCGCGTTGACCTCGCGCCCGGTCGTGACGACCCCCTTCGCGACCAGCCGGACGATCGCCTGCGCCGTGGGCCGGTGGTTGATCACGGACATGCGCAGAGCGGTGTTGAGGATGTCCTGGCTGCCGCAGGCCGTGACGACGGGCTCGTAGTCCGCGCCGTCGCGGAAGAGCTCGGCCGCCCACCAGAGGCGGGCGAAGGCCTGCTTGTGGTACTGCCCGCGGAAGCGCTCCGCCGCCACCTTGGCGGGCTTGCCGTCCTTGGGCTCCGCGAGGTGCCGCCAGACCACGTAGTCCGGGGCGACGCCGAGCGCGAGGTAGTTCCAGAAGGCGGGGTCGGCCGCCTCCCTGCGGGTGAGCCGCAGCGCCGCGTGGAGGCGCGGAGCAAGCCAGGCATCGGCCTGGGTCGCCTTGAAACCGTTGCCGCGGCAGTAGGTCACGGCGTCCTCGACCAGGTCGCGGACGGGCCGCAGCTCCCCCCTCCGGTCCTCGTGCGGAAGCCGTTCAGTGAGCTCGTTGAGCTTGATGCCGGGCACGTCCTCGCGACCGGTGAGCAGCCCCTCGGTGAGGAAGTCCGCCGCCTCGGCGTTCGGCAGCAGGGCGAGGCGCTCCGGGAGGTAACCGGGTCGGTCGGTCATGCGTCGTCCCCCTGTGCGAGGCGTTCCAGGTCACGGATGGTGGTGGACAGCGTCCGTGGGACGCCGGCGCGCCGGGAGGCGGCGAAGTGGATCCGGGATTGGAGTTCCCCCCATCCGGTGGCGGAGGATCCCGTGCGCGCCGCATGGACCGCTCGCAACGCCTGCTCCGGCTCACGGTCGGCGTACATGTCGGGGAGCATCTCGCGGAGCACCTCGCCCTGCCAACCGTGCGGGAACACCGGGGTACCGTCCTCCTCGACCTCCAGGTCACCGACCGCGGAGTGGAAGACCGCCGTCCAGACCTCGGAGCACATCTGCGCGAGGAGGAGTTCCCGGACGGTCGCCTCCGGTCCGGTCCCGCCGTCGGCACCCATCAGGTCACCGAGGCCGTCGAAGTCGGTGTTGACCCGGACGACGGGGATCCGACCGGTGGTGTCGACCAGCCACGGGGAGTCCTTGTAGCGCTGGAGGCGACTGGCCCCTGCCCCGAAGTTGACCATCCTGACCTCGAGTTCGCGAGCCAACGACGGCACGGCCTCGATGACGTCGACGAACCACTCCACGTCGGATGTGGCGATCACCCGACCCGGCACTCCGTCGACGGTGGCCACCACGTGCACCGTGAGGGAAGCCCGATCGAGGAGGTCGCAACGGTGGACGTACAGCTCGGCGGTCCGCTCGCGGCCGTCCGCGGAGACGGCGGCAAACTCCACCGTCGTCCGGGTGTTGGTGGCCCGCTCGGCGAGGACGGCGAGCAACTTGACGTCCTGCCAAGGGCCCGAGGGATCGAGGGCCTTGGCCGGGAGGCCCGCGGACAGGCGCAGTCGGGCCTGGGTCCAATCGGGGCGGTCCTCGTCGAGCCCGAGGGCGACGACGCGTTCGACGGTGGACAGGTACTTGCTCTCCACGTCCTCCCAGGGCTCGCCCTCCGCCTTGAGCTGGGCGCTGTCGACGCGCCAGGAGACGTTCCCGGTGAGCCGCCGGTAGGGGTAGACCTTCACGCCTACTCCCCCTTTCCGCTGCGGAGTTCGACGACCAGTCCGGTCAGCTGGGCCCGGACCGGGTGCCGGGAGACATCGGTGACGCCCCGGAAGACGGCCTTGCGGCTTCCCGGCGACAGCTGAAGGGAGCCGTCGACGACCTCGCAACCGCTGATGGCGACGAGTTCCTTCCAGGGGGCGGCCGGCCGGGGGCCGGAGCGCACGTCGAACTTGGCGACCGGGGTGACCGGACGATCCGTGTCCACCCCGGGGGCCATCCGAAGGTCGACCGTGACCGACCAGGCGCCCGTCCCGTCGATCAGCGCGTCCACGTTGTCCAGTTCGGGCAGGGCCGCGGCCGCGCCGGGACGCGCCTTCTTCGGGCCGCCACCGCCCACCTTGAGCCGGCCGGCGATCTTGGCCTCTCCCCCGTTCCGGCGCTTGGCCTTGGGCACGGCCACGAGGTCACGCACGGCCGCGTTCGCCGCGGCGGTCAAGGCGGCGATGCGCCGGTGGGCGGAGGGCGAGTAGGACAGACGCAGTTCCTCCGTCTGCCCCCACTTGTTGTGCTCCGGGGGCTCGGACGCGCGGAGGAACTCCTCGGCGGCCTCGGCACCGGGTGCCTCGGGACCCGCCGCGCGTCCGGTGAGGAGGATCGCCTGGAAGGGGTTGGTACCGATCGGGATGTTGGTGACGGCACTGTCCTTGACGGTCATGCGATTGCCCCGCATGGAGACCATCCGGTTGTGGCGGTCGTCGGCGTCGTCGGCGCCGGTGACCAGGAGCACCGCCTCGTGCGGCACCCCACCGCGCACTTGGCCGCCGTGGAGGGGCACGTTGAGCGGAACACCCACTCGTGCGACCTGGCCGGGGCCGGTGAGCCGGTCGACGGTGGCCCCCTCGAGGAAGGCCCGCAGGGCGCGGGTACGGGAGGGCTGGGCCACGGCCGGATCCACGTGCTCCTCGGGGATGAGGACTTCGCCGTTGCGGAACGTGCGGACGGACGCCTCCAGGTGCGGCTTGCGGTCGCCGCCGCCGGTCATCGCGGCCCAGAAGTTGCGGCCGAGCGCGTCGACGAGCCGGGCGTGCATGCGGTGGACGGAATCGTCGTCCTCACCGGTCTCCTCGTCGTCCACGGCGCCGTTGACGGCCAGCAGGCTGGCCACGTCGTGGGCACCGACGATGAGAAAGGAGGTGCCGGGTGCCGCGCTCTCACGCGTGAGGTGGAGCTTCTCGACGGTCGCTTCGTCGGCCCACCAGGAACGGACCACGTCCGCGGACTCGGTGGTCGGATCGGGACGTCCGAACCAGGCCGGGCCGGCACACGCCCGGCCGTCGACCTCGCGCCAGGGGAGGTCGAGCCGGCCGATGAGACGTCGCTCGGTGCGGCCCTCGTGGGGCTCCGAGAGGGTGGAGTTGATCAGCACCAAGCCGAGTCGGCTGGTGGCCCACAGCGTGGCCTTGCCCAGGCCGTAGGAACCACCGGCGCCGAGGTCCCGCTTGTGACTGTCGAGTTGGCGACGGACGACGGCGGCGAAGAGCCCGTCCTCGTAGTCGCCGCCGGTCAGACCGGTGGCGTTGTAGTCGTCGACGCGGAGCAGCACGAGGCGGTCGTGCTGGTACATGTCACGCAGTCCGGCCGCGATCGTGCGCGAGACCTTGCTCTGCTTCCCGCCGTCGGCGGTGAGCGCGTCGTAGTGCGGCCGCAGGCTCTCCCAGTCGATGGCCTCGCGGAAGCGGGCGAGGGACTCGCCGGTGAGTTCGTGCAGGGTGTACCGCACCCGCACGGGCTCGGCGGGGTCGAGGCGCGCGTCGAGGCTGTTCTGCGTGGCTTCGCGGGCGAGCACCGAGACGTCGGCCTCGAACGCGAACGCCGCGGCGTTGCCGTACTCCCTGCCACCGTCGGCATGGGCCGGTCTGTGATACCACTGGACGGGCAAGGCGAGTTGGGCGTCGGCGCTGCGCGTGTGGACGGTCTCCAGGTCGGTGTTGAGCACTTCGGCGATGCGCCGAATGGTCTCGTCCCGGGGCACGGAACGGCCGACGATCCAAGCCGAGACGGCGGCCCGGGTCACCTCCAGTTCCAGCGCCAGATCGGTCTGGCTCTTTCCCGCATTCCTGAGCTGGCGCGCCAGCCAGGGACCGAACTCCTCAGCCGCCTTCACGTCCCACCCGCTTCTGCTTCCGCATGGCCTGTTTCACGAGGTGGGAGCCACGCTACCGCATCGCTGTTGACAGCGAAACCCCCCTGTCAACCGACCCTTGACAGGTCCGGCGACTCACTGGAAGACATCTCGTCGCCCATCGAAAATGAGTACCCGAAGAGCCTTTGAATTTGCCCGATTTCATACCGGGGATCCGTTTTGGTGGAATATGAGATTCGCACCGCCCCTCCTTGCGCAGAGCTTGCCGAGCGTGGTTGACTGCTCGTCATCTTCCTCCGGCAGCAGCCGGGAACATGCCAAGGCGTGCATCTTTTCGCCTTTCACGAGCCCTTTGCACATTTCCTCGGCTCGATTCTCTCGCACCACCTCGCAGCACTCCATCGTGCACGTCCCCACGAAGTGAAAGCGCAGGTAGCTCCGGTGTCCCCGCAGGATTCCCCGCTCCACCGCATGCGTTCCATCGTCACCACGTACGACCGGCTCGCCGCCGAGGCCCCACAGGACCTCGGCGCCTACCTCTACCTCTACGGCGTCGACCACGACATGGTCACCGCCTACCGGAACGCCATCCGCGACGCCGAGGCCCGGGCGCGCCGCCCGCGTCGGAACCCCGGCAACTGTCAGCGCATCGTCCGGATCACCGTGCGCCACGCCCGCTGACGGCGCCTCCGGCGTCCGTTCCCACCGCCCACCACATCCGAAGTGGAAACATTCGTGGCCGATCCGCAGTCCTCGGTGATCCGTACCGTCGTCGAGCAGTCCCTCCGCGTCCTGGAGACCTACGGCATCGATCCGGGCCTGATCCCCGAACACGCCAACGGCGAACGCCGCATCACCCAGGGTGGGTACGGCGACCGGCAGCTCTTCGAGCTCGTCCAGAACGCGGCCGATGAGCTGCGCGGCGAGCCCGGCGGCCGGATCCACGTCGTCCTCACCGGCACCCACCTGTACTGCGCCAACCAGGGCGACCCCGTGACGCCCGAGGGTGCCGAGACCATCCTTCGCATGAGCATGTCCCGCAAGCGCGGCGGACAGATCGGCCGGTTCGGCGTGGGTGTGAAGTCGGTCCTGGTGGTGACCGACGCGCCCGAATTCTTCAGCAGCGGAGGGAGTTTCGGCTTCGACCGCGCCTGGTCGCACGAGTTGATCCGGAACGTCCCCGGCGTTCGCGAGCGGCTCGGCGAGGAGTTCGAGGCGCCTGTCCTGCGGATGGCCCGCGAGCTGGACATGGCGGCAGAGCGCCGCCGGGATCCCGTACTGGACGAGCTGCTCGAGTGGGCCACCACGGTGGTCCGCCTCCCGCTGCTCCCCGGCGCCGCCGACCGGCTGGGCAAGGACATGCACGGCCACCAAGGCATGGCCGGCCACGACACCCGCGAGGAGTTCCCCTCGGGCTTCCACCTGTTCTCCCCGCACGTGGGCCAGGTGGTACTGGAGGACCGCCGGCCGGGCCGGGTCTCGCGCCGTGCCCTCCGGTCCGAGCAGGACGGCAGCCTGCACACGATCCACGAGGAGCGCGTCGGCAAGCAGCCTGCGAGCTCGCAGTGGCGGGTCTTCACCGTCGCCCACGAGCCGACCGAGGCCGCCCGCCGCGACGCCGGCGAACTGCACGACCGGGTCTCCATCGACCTGGCCTGGGCGGTTCCGGCCTACCGCGCCGACGACAAGACCGGGGTGCTCAGCGCGGCCGACGCCCGCGGCCGGGGCCGGTTCTGGTCGTTCTTCCCGACCAAGTACGAGATGACCCTCAGCGGCATCCTGAACGGTGCCTGGAAGACCAACGAGGACCGGCAGAACCTGCTCGACTCCTCGCCGTTCAACGTCGAGATGATCCGGGTCGCGGCCCGCCTGGTGGTCGAGTCGCTGCCCGAGCTCGCCCCGGCGGAGGACCCCGGCGCGTACCTCCCGCTGCTGCCCGGTCGCAGCAAGGGCGTGGAGACGATCAGTTGGGCCGACCGTCTGCTCACCGAGCAGATCTGGGCCGCCGCGGCGGCGCGCCCGTCGCTGCCCGACCAGGACGGTGTGCTGCGCACGCCCCGTGACCTGAACATCCATCCCGACCTGGGCAAGGACAGCAGCGCGGTCAACCGCTGGCTGCGGATCTGGCACGCGTACGCGGGCCGCCCTCGCGACTGGGTGCACCCCTCGGTCGAGGTCACGGACCTGCGGTCGGGCAAGGTCCAGCACATCCTGGCCGCCGCCGGACGGCAGCGTGCCTCGGTCGTCGCGTGGTTGGAGGCGCTGGCCTCGGACGGCTCGGCGCAGGCCTCGGCGGCCGCCATCCGGATCGTCGCCGACATGATCGCTTCGAACGCCGCCTGTGCCACCGAGGCCCGGAAGGCGAGGATCGTCCTCACCGAGGAGCACGGGCTGGTCGCCCCGCTGGGCAGCCTGGTCTACCGGCGCACCGAGGAGGACGGACTGCGGGAGTCGCTGGTCTACGTCGACCGCGCCCTGTCCGACGACCCGTCGCTCTCCTCCGCCCTCACCACTCTCGGCATCCAGGAGGCCGACGTCCGGGGGCGTTTCGTCAGCGTCCTCGACCAGGGCTTCGCCGCGTACGGCCCGCAGGAGTGGACCCGCTTCTGGGAGCTGTTCCACCGGGCGGGTTCCTCGGTGGTGGGCCACGAGGTGACCGGCCGCATTCCGGCGCCCGCGGACACCCTGATGGTGCGCACCGCGGACGGTCGCTTCCGTCTCGTCCGGGACTGCCTGCTTCCCGGCGTCGTCGTCACCGCGGAGAGCGACCCCGAGATCGCGGTGGACATGCGCTTCCACTCCGACGACACGGGCTTCTTCCGCGAGTTGGGCCTGCGGGACCGACCGACCTCCGGCCACCGACCCGTGGAGGAGCCCTGGTTCGAGGAGTACCGGGAGACCCTGCACAGGGCCTACTGCCGCAAGCTCGACGACGGGGCGAGCCGGCCCACCCTGGCCAGGACCAGGATCGAGGGCTCTCCTGTCGGCGGGCCGCTGCACCTGCTGCCCCGGCTCTCGGAGGAGGCCCGCGCGGCCTTCCTCCAGGCGCTGCCCGATGCCGCCCTGATCGAAAGCTGGACGCTGCAGATCGGAGCACAGGCCGCCACGCGCCAGTCCGTGGTATCCCCGATCCGCTGGATGCTCGGTCGGCACGGTCGGGTGAAGACCTCGCAGGGGCTCAAGCTCCTCAAGGAGGCGGTGGGCCCCCAACTCGACGCGTACCGTGACGTGCTCCCGGTGGCGTCGCTCAGTACGGAGAAGGCACGCAAGCTGGGACTCGCGAGCAGCGTCGAGAAGGTCCGCGCGCAGCAATGGGAGCAGCTCCTCGGGAAGTTGCAGGAGAGCAAGGACGACGCGTTCGTCGGCTCCACCTACGCCCTGCTGACCCGACTGGAGATCGACTTCCCCGAGGACTCGCTGACCCGCTGCCGGGTCGGCGACGCCTGGGATATCCGGGAGGACGGCGAGATCGCCGTCGCCGCCGACCCGGACGAGTACCGCTCGCTGCGCGCCGAGCGGGTGCCGGCACTGCTGATGCCGGACCGGGAGTCCGCCGAGCTCATGATCGAGCGCTGGGGCATGCTGCGCCACGACGACGTCGTCAGTCGGGAGACCCGACACGAGTCGACCGTGGAACCGGTCCCGTTGGTCGAGGAGTTCCCGACGCTGCGCCAGAAGATGGGCAGCTCGGCCGGCACGTACACGTTGCTGCGCTGCTCCGCTCTGGAGGAAGTGGTCCGAACCCCGCACGGCGCCCGGGCGAAGTCCCTGGAGAGTGCGCGCCAGGGCAACGTGATCAAGGTCCTGGACTCCCTGGACCGGCTCGGCGCGCTCCGCGCCGTGGACCGGGAGCTGGGCCTGCGCATGGGCGAGACGGGCTGCCGGGCGGTTCTGGACGCCCAGACCCGCCAGGAGCAGGACGAGCAGGTGCGATCCACGCTGAAGGCGATCCGCGGGGCCGAGGACGTGACGGCCAAGCTGGAGCTGCTGATAGGGGCGCAGGCGTTGCGCGATCGGCTCCCCGCCGGGCTCCTGGAGGCCGAGCGCCAGGATTCCGACGGCGCCGGGCCATCCGGCCGTCGGATCGCCCAGATGGCGTTCAACGCCCACGGCGACACCGTGCTCAAGATCCACGCCCGCGACATCCTGGAGCGCTTCCCGAGCGCTCCTTCCTCCTACACCGGCGGTCCGTCGGCGGTCTCCTTCGTCGCCGACCTCGGTCTGCCCGCACCCTTCGCCGGCTACCGGGCCCCGGCCCTCGAACAGAGCCTGACCGTGGAGGGCCCCCGGGACTTCCCGCGCCTGCACGACTACCAGGAGCGGCTCGCCCTCAACATCTTCGAGATGCTCGACCGGTTCACCCCGCAGCGCGCCATGCTGTCCCTGCCCACCGGCGCGGGCAAGACGCGCGTCACCGCCGAGGCGGTCATCCGCTGGGTCAAGCAGACCGGTGCCCTCAAGGGGCCCATCCTGTGGATCGCCCAGACCGAGGAGCTGTGCGAACAGGCCGTGCAGAGCTGGCAGTTCGTCTGGAGCAAGGCGGGGGCACAGGACCGGCTGACCATCAACCGGCTGTGGGCCTCGAACGAGGCCGCCGCGGCCTCCGACGGGCCGCAGCTCGTGGTTGCCACCGACGCCAAGCTGCGGGTCTGCCTGGACACCGACCGGTACGCCTGGCTCCGCGCCGCCGCGCTGGTGGTGGTGGACGAAGCGCACGTGGCGACCAGTCCGAGCTACACCGAGATCCTGAGCCTGCTCGGCCTGACCCAGCACCGGACCGAACGGCACCTGCTCGGCCTCACTGCCACCCCGTTCCGCGGCCACAACGAGGAGGAGACCCGCCGGCTGGTCAACCGGTTCGGCGCCCGCCGGCTGGACGAGGGCGTCTTCCCCTCCGGCGACGCCTACGGGCACCTCCAGGAGCTGGGCGTGCTCGCCCGGGTGGAGCACAAGGAACTGATCGGCGGCACCATCGAGCTGGACCGTCAGGAACGGGCGAGTGCCGAGCAGTTCAGCCTGCTGTCCAAGGCCGCCGAACAGCGGCTGGCCGACGACCACGACCGCAGCCGTCGGATCATCACGGAGATCGCGGCGATGGACGACGACTGGCCGGTGCTGGTGTTCGCCACCTCGGTGGAGCACGCCAAGTACCTGGCTGCCAGGCTGGCGGACGAAAACATCTCCGCTTCCTCGGTGGACGCCACCACCTCCGACAACGACCGTCGCGCCCGCATCCGGGACTTCCGCGACGGCCGGGTGCGGGTGCTCACCAACTACGGCGTCCTCACCCAGGGCTTCGACGCCCCCGCCACCCGCGCGGTGGTCGTCGCCCGGCCCGTCTACAGTCCGAACGTGTACCAGCAGATGATCGGGCGCGGTCTGCGCGGCCCGCGCAACGGCGGCAAGGACACCTGCCTGATCCTCAACGTCCGGGACAACATCCGGAACTTCGACACCGCTCTCGCCTTCACCGCGTTCGAGCACCTTTGGAGCAAGAAGTGATCCTCCCCTCCGAGGACGACCCGGTCCTCACGGCCGAGCAACAGGCCGTCGTGGACCGGCCCTGGGACACTCGCTTGCTGGTCACCGCCGGGGCGGGCACGGGCAAGACGCACACCCTGGTGCGCCGCATGGACGCGCTCGTCGGCCACGCCGACCCGGACGAGGCCCTGGAGGCCGGCGAACTGCTGGTGCTCAGCTTCTCCCGCGCCGCCGTCCGCGAGCTTCGGGACCGGATCGCCCGGCACGGTGAGCACGCCCGGCGGGTGCGGGTGCAGACCTTCGACTCGTGGGCGTACTCGCTGCTGGTGCAGGCGTACCCGGACGGCGAGTGGTCGGCGCTGTCGTTCGACGAGCGCATCCGAGCCGCCACCGACGCGATCGAGAAGGGCGCGATGGAGTCCCTGGAGGCCGGTCCGCCGGCCCACCTGATCGTCGACGAGGTGCAGGACCTGGTGGGTGCGCGCCGGGAGATGGTGGAATCGCTGCTCGACCGCCTGCAGGACACCTGCGGATTCACCCTCGTCGGCGACTCCGCCCAGGCGATCTACGACTTCCAGATCCAGGACCCGGAGGAGTACGCCGACCGTACCGACCTCTTCCTCCGCTGGGTGCGCGCCTCCTACGCCGAGGACCTGGTGGAGCTGGCGCTGACGCGGAACTTCCGGGCCGCCACGCCCGAAGCGCGCACGGCACTCCCGCTCGGCCGTGCCGTCCAGGGCATCGGCAGTGCCCCCGAGGGCGCCGACGCGGCGGCCGAACGGCTCCACGGCGAGCTGCGCGAACTGCTGCTCGACCTCCCCGACCTGGGCCCGCTCACCGACCCGTTCACCCTCGACTCGCTGCGCTCCTTCCCCGGCACCTGCGCGATCCTGACCCGCGACAACCGGCAGGCCCTGCTCGTCTCGCAACTGCTGCAGGAACAGGGCGTACCGCATGCGCTGCGCCGCTCGCTCCAGGACCGTCCGGTGCCCCACTGGGTGGCCGAGCTGCTGCGCCGCACCGAGGCCGCCACCCTCACCGAGGCGCGACTGCGCGAGCTGCTCCTCGCGATACCGGTGCCCGAGGGCACCGACCCGGACCGGGTGTGGCGGGCCCTGCGCGGAGCCGCCCGGGGCAACGGTCGGGGCACCGTCGACGCGGCCCGGCTGCGCGGGCTGGTGGCCGAGCACCGGTTCCCGGACGAGCTGGCCGATCCGGAACCGGCCCGGCTGGTCGTGTCCACGGTGCACCGCTCCAAGGGGCTGGAGTTCGACCGGGTGGTGCTGCTCACCCCGCCGACCGTGGCCGAACTGCGCCGGCAGGACGACGAACTCGACACTCCCGCCGAGGCCCGCGCCCTCTACGTCGCGATGACCCGGGCCCGTGAGGACCTGTACCGCATCGCGGCGCCGGTGACCGCGACGCTGCTCCGGCACAAGCCGACCGACCGTTGGTACCGGGGAGTCCTCAACCCACGGCTGAGGTGGCGCCGCGACGGCATCGAGGTGCGGGCGGGAGACGTCTGCGCACGGGAACCGGCCGACGCCGCGCACGACGCACCCGCCGCTCAGTCGCACCTGCTGGAGCGGGTGCGGCCGGGGGATCCGGTGACGTTCCGACTGCGTGACACGCTCCCCCTGGGTCCCGAGCAGAGCCCCGGCTACGCGCTGCTGCACGAGGGACGGGAGATCGGGTCGGCTTCCGAGGTGTTCAGGAGCCATCTCCACGCGGTCCTGAAGGTCGGTCCGGCCTGGGACATCCGGTGGCCCGAGGAGATCTCCGGCCTGCGCGTCGACTGCCTGGAATCGGTCGCGGGCAGCACTGCCGCCGGGGCCAACGCCGGCCTCGGCGACCGCGGGGTGTGGATCGCCCCGCGCATCAGCGGAATCGGACGGTTCCGGCACTTCGCCGGCGCCGAGGAGGAGCAGGAATGACCATCCACGCAGGGCGGCACGCCGCGCACTACGAGGTCCGCGAAGACCTGGTGGCCCGGCTCCGCCGGGAGCTGCTGGGCCCCGACGCCGACGACTCGGCCGAGGACCGCGCCGAGGTCCTGGACCAGGACGCGCCGATCACCCGTTACCCCGTCGGCGTGCTCTTCCCCCGCCCCGCCGACGCCGACGCCCGCCTGCGCGTCCGTGAGGACTCCGCCGAGGAGGACGGCCTGGACGAGGAACCCGTCACCGGGGCGGGCGGCCCGGACGAGTCCGGCTCGGCTGCCGAGCGCCCGAACGCCGGTGACCGGCGTCCCTCCTCCGTCGGCCTGACCTTCGCGGTCGACCTCGACGAGGCACGGGAGATCGTGGTATCGGCGCGCGCCGCGGTCTACGAGCCGGAGGACGCCGAAGGGCGCAAGGTCTCGGCCCGGCGCAGCGAGGCCCGCACCACCTCCGACCAGCGGGAACGCTGGCGCCGGAGGGAGTTGGACCTGCCGGACACCACGATCGACGTCACGCGGCCGGGCCGCGACGCGTCCCGGGACCTCCTGGACGGGACGGCGCGGTTGGAGGTCCACGTGCGCCGCCCGGCACCGGAGACCGGCACCGTCACCGTCACGGTTGCCCTGGTCAACGTCCGCAAGGTGGGCGAACGGGAGCTCCAGGACGCCTTCGCCCTCTTCCAGACCGGTCTGACGGTCCGCGCCGCCGACGGGTCCAGCGCCTTCGTGGAACGTCCCGCCGCCCTGGCCGCCGTGGACGCGGAGCTGGAGGCCGGCTGGCTGCTGCACCGGCACGCCCCGACCTTCGCCGCCGGCCACGGCTGTGCGGCGGTCTGGGACTGGACCCCCGCCTCGGTCGGGCTCACCGACATGAGGCACGCGGCCGTGGCGGAGGTCCGCACCGAGTTCGTGCCCACCCACGAGGTGCTGCTCACCGACTCCAACCCGGAGATCGACGACCAGGCGCTCACCATGCTCGGCCTCGCCGAGGCCCCCGATGCCGAGGTGATCGCCGCGCTGGAAGGGCTGGCAGCGGGCTACGAACGGTGGATCGGACGGAAGCGGGACGAGGCCGCGGCGCTCGCGGGCACCCCGTACGACCAGGCCGCGTCCGCGGCGATCCGCTCCTGCGGTGAGGCCCTGGAGCGGATCCGGGAGGGCATCGCCCTGCTCCGTGACAAGCCCGATCTGATGCGCGCCTTCCGCCTGGCCAACCGGGCCATGGCGACCCAGCGGGCCCGTAGCGACTGGGTCCGCAACGGCCGGAACGGCGAGCCGGACCTGGCGGCCGCGCGCTGGCGCCCCTTCCAGATCTCCTTCGTGCTGCTCTGCCTGGCCGGGGTGGACGACCCGAAGCATCCCGACCGCAGCATCTCCGACCTGCTGTGGTTCCCGACCGGTGGTGGCAAGACCGAGGCGTACCTGGGTCTGATCGCACTGACCACCTTCCTTCGCCGGATGCGGCTGGGACCGGCGGGCGGCGGAGTCACCGTCCTGATGCGCTACACCTTGCGCCTCCTGACCCTCCAGCAGTTCGAGCGAGCCGCCATCCTGATCTGCGCCATGGAGCGGATGCGTCGCGAGAACCCCGCCGAGCTGGGCGACGAGGAGATCTCGCTCGGCATGTGGGTGGGGCGGTCCGCCACCCCGAACAGCCTGAAGGCGGCCGCCGAACAGCTCGGCGCGGCCCGTGCCGGTCGGGTGCTCCAGAAGGAGAACCCGGTCCAACTGCACGCCTGCCCGTGGTGCGGCTCCGCCCTCGACGCCCACCACTACTCGGTCGACGAGGAGGCCGTCCGGATGGACGTGCGCTGCCCCGGACCGAGCTGCGCGTTCTCCGACGGACTGCCCGTGCACCTGGTCGACCAGACCGTCTACCGAGCCCGGCCGACCCTGGTCATCGCCACCGTCGACAAGTTCGCCTCGATTCCTTGGCGGAAGGACACCGCCGCCCTGTTCAACCGGGACCGGCAGGACTCCACCCCGCCCCCGGAGCTGATCGTGCAGGACGAGCTGCACCTGATCTCCGGTCCGCTCGGCACCCTGACCGGTCTCTACGAGACCGCCGTCGACGTGCTCGCCGACCGCCCCAAGGTGATCGCCTCGACCGCGACCATCCGCCGGGCAGCCGAGCAGGGCAGGGCGCTGTTTTCCCGCGAGGTGCGGCAGTTCCCGCCGGCCGGCCTGGATGCCCGAGATTCCTGGTTCGCCGTCGAGACCGCTGCCGCCGAGAAGGCGTCCCGCCGCTACGTGGGTCTGCTCGCTCCTGGGACCAGCCAGTCGACCCTGTTGATCCGCACCTATGCCACGCTGCTCCACCAGGCGACGCGGGCCGACACCACCGACAGGGTCCGCGACGCCTACTGGACCCTGGTCGGCTACTTCAACAGCCTGCGGCTGCTGTCCGCCGCCGAACTCCAGGTCCACGACGACGTCGTGGCGTACCTGGAACACCTCGCGGACCGGGACGGCTGCGAGCCCCGCCCCGTCGAAAACTACTCCGAACTGACCAGTCGGGTCGACGCCAGCGACATCCCGGCCCGTCTGAAGCAGATCGAGCGACGCTTCCCGGACGGGGACGCCGTGGACGTCCTCCTGGCCACCAACATGATCGCCGTCGGCGTGGACGTGAACCGGCTCGGCCTGATGGCCGTCATGGGCCAGCCGCAGACCACCGCCGAGTACATCCAGGCCACCAGCCGGGTCGGCCGCGCGCACCCCGGCCTGGTGGCGGTGATGCTCAACGCGGGCCGCTCCCGGGACCGCTCCCACTACGAGAACTTCCAGCACTTCCACTCCGCGCTCTACCGCGAGGTCGAATCCACCTCGGTCACCCCGTTCTCGGCCCGCGCCCGCGCCCGGGGCCTGCACGCGGTGATCGTCGCCCTCGCCCGGATCCTGATCCCCGCCGCCCGCGAGAACGAGAACGCGGGTGACATCGACCTCTTCGTGGACGAGCTCAGGGAAACGATCCGCCCGAGGATCCTCGAACGGGTCGAGCAGGTCTCCCCGCCGGAGACCGCCGCCAAGGAGGTCGCCCACGTGGCCGCGGCCTTCGACGAGTTCGTCGACTGGTGGTACGACGAGGCCGAGGCGCACAACGGTCTGTTCTACGAGCCCAAGCGCGGAAACCCCACCCGCTCGCTGCTCAAGCCCTACAACGACGCCCTGGAGGACGTCGAGGCGTGGGAGACCTTGTGGTCCCTCCGCGACGTCGACGCCGAGTCCGCCCTCTTCGTGGAGGCATCCCGATGACCCCGCCCCCTTCCCGCCGCCGACGCGCCGGCACCGGCTCCGCCGCACCGGCCCGCACGCTGCCCCGCCGCGGCGCGATCCGCCGGGCCCAGGCGATCACGACCTACGGCGTGGGTTCCTTGATCGCCGTGGAACAGGAGTCGTTCATCGTCGCGGGCATCGACGCCGCGCAGGAGCAGTGGCCACGCGACGAATCCCCCGTGATCCACGAGCCTCGCCTCGCCCGCGTACTGAACGTGAGCCACTTCCGTCTGCCGCCCGCTTCGGGCGACGACAGTCGCGACGGCATCCGGGTCCGACGCTTCCCACTGTGGCACCACTGCCCCGGGTGCCACGCACTGGACCACGTCCGGAAGTTCAATTCCCCGGCGGGGCGCAACGAGTGCGGCGAGTGCGCCGAGACCCTGGTGCCCTCCCGGTTCGTGGTGGCATGCGAGGACGGGCACCTCTCCGACTTCCCGTACTGGACGTGGCTGCATCGGGGGCACCGCGGCGACGGCGAGGCCGGTTTCTGCGGCGGCCGGACGAGCCTCCGGTCCTCGGGCCGCACCTCCTCGCTCCGCTCGGTGGTGCTCTCCTGTTCCTGCGGAGTGCCCGAGGTGTCCATGGAGGGCTCCTTCCGGGCCGGTGCCCTCAAGGAGCTGCAGATCGGTTGCCGGGGCGAGCGTCCGTGGTTGAAGGACGCCCCCAAGGACACCTGCTCCCTGACGCCCCGGACCCTGCAGCGCGGCTCCTCCTCCGTGTGGCAGCCGGTGCTCCGCTCGGCCCTGTCCATCCCCCCGTGGAGCGACACCCGGGTCCAGGCGCTGGGCGAGCACTGGGAGAAGCTCCGCGCCTGCTCCACCATCGCCGAGATCGGGATCCATCTGGGCTACATTTTCCAGGGCTCCCGCCCCCCGGTGACCCCCGAGCAGGTGGTGGAACTGCTCTCCGCGATGGAAGCCGAGGACCTCGACGGCGAGGAGGGTCTCGAGCTCGACCAGGAACAGCGCTACCGCGCCCTGCGCGAGGTGGAGTACGAGCGCCTGTGCGTGGGGAACCCGGAGGAATCCGGCGGTCACACCGAGCAGTTCGTCTGTGAGCCCCCGACGGGCGACCCGAAGCCGCCGGCCGGCCTCGGGCTGGCCGGACCGATGCTGGTGAAGAAGCTTCGCGAGGTCCGCGCTCTCAAGGCGTTCACCCGGGTGATCGATCCAGAGACCTCGCACGAGGGCCACGAGGCGGCACTCTCCCTGACCCCCACCGACTGGTTGCCCGCCATGGAGGTCCACGGCGAGGGTGTCTTCCTCCGGTTCGACGAGGAGCGGGTCGACGCCTGGGCCGAACTGCCCGCCGTGGCCGCACGCGTCGAGCGCATCCGACGCCGACACCAGCGGGTCCTCGCCGAGCGGGCCTCGGACCCGACCCGGGTCCCGGTCTCCCCCGCCACCCCGCGCATGGCGCTGCTGCACACCTTCGCGCACGTGATGATCAACGAGTGGAGCCTGGACTCCGGCTACCCGGCCGCCTCGCTCCGCGAGCGGATCTACTCGGGCGAGACGATGGCCGGTGTGCTGATCTACACGGCCACCAGCGACTCGGCCGGCAGCCTCGGCGGCCTGGTCGCCCAGGGCGAGATCGACCGCCTCGCGCGGGCCGTGCACTCGGCGGTGCATCGGGCCGAATGGTGTTCCGCCGACCCACTCTGCATCGAGACCGAGACCTCGGGTGCGGGCGGTACCAACCTGGCGGCCTGCCACGCCTGCGTCATGCTTCCGGAGACCAGTTGCGAGCACAACAACGGCCTGCTCGACCGGGCGCTCCTGGTCGGCACCCCGGAGGACCCGTCGATCGGCTTCTTCTCGCACCTGCTCGGCCGGTGAGGCTCCGGAAGTGATACGGGGTGGGACCGCCGCGTGTGCCGTCCCACCCCGGCTCACCGGTGCTCCGGATCCGTCGGGCGCCCGAGCGCCGTCCGGATCGCAAACCCAAGGGCCCGGCTCACCGGGGGCGGCGAAGCCTGGCCCACTTGGCGGTAGCGGGCGGTCTTGCCGCCGGCGAAGGCCCAGTCCGCCGGAAAGCCCTGGAGCCGCGCCGTTTGCTCGACGGTCAGCGGCGTCATCTCCTTGACTCCGAGTGAGGCGTCCCAGGGGAAGTCGGGTCCGGGGACCTCGTCGGCGACGGTACCGCCGTTCACGCGCATCCGAGCCCAGGCCCGCTTCGACCCGGTCAACCCCAGATCCGCCCCACCACGCTTCCAGGAGCCCCCGACCAACGTCGGGGCGACCCGGTCGGCCTGCGCGGCCCAGGCGGTCGCGTGGGGCCAGCCACGTGCGGCCATGGAGGTGCCCAGCGCCTCCCCTACGGTGATCGGCGGCGCGGTTTCGGGCGCCGGCTCGACGAAGCCGTCCATGGCGTCCCCCTTCAGCGCCACCAGGATCCCTTGCTTACGGTCCTGCGGGACGCCGTGGTGCATCGCGTTGAGGACAAACCACCGGTGCCGGTATCCGAGGTGCTCCAGCTCGGCTGCGACGGTCGTGCGGATGGGGTCGAACGCGGGCTTGGTGGCCAGCTCGGGAAGGTTTTCGATGAGCAGGGCCCGCGGCCGTACGGCGTGCATGAGCATGATCGTCGCTTCGAGGAGCCGGAGCTCCTCGGTGCTGTCCTCGCGTTTCACCGCGGCGCTCGCCTTCACCCGGGGCAGGCCGGCGGCCAGCAGGTCCACGTCGTAGACCATCTGATGGTCCAACGGGTCGAAGTCCAGCAGGTCGGTTTCGAGGACCTTCCAGTCGGGACGGTTCAGCCGTAGGGTCTCGCAGGCCACGGGTCGGTTGTCCAGGAGCAGAACGGGGTCGAAGCCCGCCTGCTCAAGGCCGAGCGCGAGGCCCCCTGCACCGGCACACACGGCGAGGCAGCTGAGGCGTTCGGGTTGGGGTTCCTCCATGATCACCGTTCGTGCTCGTCGGGAGAGAGTGACCCGAGCGGGCCCCCGAGCGTCGATGATCGCATCTCCCATAGGCAAGCAGTCGACGGTTGTGACGCACACGACGCACTCCCGTAACCGCCGGCAACCGGTTGCACCGCATTCGAACATCTTTGCTTCGACGATCCGGCCAGGTCCGGTGCGGGGCGATCGTCCCCGATCGTCGACCGGACCGGACGCCGGATCGATCCTCACCAGCAGCAGGGCCAGCAGCCGGCCCGGGATGCCAAGCGCCGCGACCAGGCAGAGGGTCAGGGTGGCGACGGTGACGGTGGTACCGATCGAGAGCAGCCAGAGCTGGAACAGGTGCGCGGTGTCGAGGCCGAGCAGGCCGGCGGCGGCGAGGACCGCGGTGCCGCTGAGCACGGCGGCTCCGGCGCGGATGCCGGCCTTGGCGAGCAGGGTCTGGGGGCGGGAGATCGGTGCGGCCAGCTGGAACACACGCTTCGGGCCGAGTTCCATCGGGAGGTAGCCGAGGGCGACGTCCAGGCCGGTGGTGACCATGATGGCAGGGAGCAGTCCGGCCAGCAGCAGCATGATCGCGTAGTACAGGGGCAGGGTGCCACCGCCGGACTTCGCTGGGACGGGGTGGCCGGGGACAGCGGTGACCTGGACGGGGTCGGCGAGCAGCAGGCGCAGCGCCGGGACCGAGCCGGGCTCGCGATCGTCTGGGTACCCGGCCGCTGTCGAAGTAGTGGGAGTTAGCCGTCTCGGGCGCCGAACGCCGTCCCTACCCGTGGGGCGAAGATGAACCGGACGAGAGCCGGGCGAATCTGCACGACGTCTGCGGGCGGCGCACTCCCCTCGACTCCCACCCGCGCGGGCGGACACCGACCGGCCTGTGGGACATGGCGGGCAACTGCTGGGAGTGGACCGCGCCGAAGACGATCGGCGACGGGTTCGTCATCCGCGGGGGTTCCTACAACTCCTCTCCGCGGTACGCCAGGCGCACGTTCCCGAACGCCGCGCCGGCCGAGTCCACCTCGCCAGGCAGGGGCTTCCGGGTGGTGAGACCCGCGTGATCGGCACCTCGTGATCACGGGCGGCTCCCACCGCAAGGCACCGGAGGCCGGCCGGACTGGTCCTGCTCACCGACCTCCTCGCACTGCCGGAACGGCCGGCTCTGCACTGAATCCCCGACCCCCCGCGGCTGACCCCAGGCCGCCGCCGTACTCGACGAATGGAGGTGGCCGTGACGCACACCAGCCTCGCGGACACGCTCAAGACCCAGGCCGACACCCACCGGTACTTCACGACGGGATCCGCCCAGCACACTGGTCTCGGCCAGCACCAGCCCCCCGCCGACGCCGGCCAGGCGCTGTCGGTCGTAATCCACGCCGGCAACACCGACTTCGCCCTGCCGACGGTGCTGGATGCGATCAGCGCCCAGCAGTGCACGGCCGACGTGGAGATGATCCTGGTCGACGACTCCTCCACGGACGGCACGTTCGACATCGCCCGCCAGCACCCGGCGGTCACCACCGTGGTGCGTCCAGGCAGCCGACGCGGCTCCGCCGCAGCCCGCAATGTCGGTGCCCACCTCGCCCAGGCGCCGGCCGTCCTGTTCGTCGACGCGGGCATGGTGCCGCCCTCCCCCCTGTTCCCCGACGCCGTGCCTGCGGGGCCGAACGAGTTCCGCAGATCAGCGCTCCCGCCCACGCGCCTTCAGCGGGATGTCGGGCAGCTCCGGCGCCCTCAGCCGGGCGCCGTCGTAGCCGTGGACCTGGCCGAAGCGGGTGCCGGTTTCCCAATCGTTGCGGGCCTGGAGGATCTCGTCACCGGACCGGCCGATGAAGTTCCACCACATGACGATCCGCTCCTCGAAGGGCTCGCCGCCGAGGAGGAGGACGGCGGCGTCCGTGCGGGCGAGGAGGGGGAGTTCGCGGCGGCCGCAGCCGAGGTAGAGCAGGGACCCGGGCTCGACGGGGACGCCGTCGACGTCGACGCGGCCGGACATGGCGAGGACGGCGTACTCGAAATCGGGGACGAGGGGGAGCCGGAGGTCGGCCCCCTCGGTGAGGGTGAGGTCGGCGCCGACCAGCGGCGTGTGGGCGGTACCGGGGGACGTCGCGGTGTCGAGGGTGCCGAGGATGACGGTGCCGTGCAGGCCGCGGGCCGTGACCACGGGCAGGTCCGCGTGGTGCTCGAAGGCGGGGGCGGTGTGCCGGTGGGCGTCCGGGAGGGCGACCCAGAGCTGGGCGCCGTGCAGGAACCGGGCGTGCGGGCGCGGGGACTCCTCGGAGTGCGAGATCGCCCGGCCGGAGGTCATCAGGCCCAGTTCGCGGGGGCGGACGGTCTGCAGGCTGCCGAGGCTGTCGCGGTGCAGCACCTCGCCCTGATGGAGCCAGCTGACGGTCTGGAGGCCCATGTGAGGGTGCGGCGGGACCTGCATGCCGGGCTCGTCGGCGATGTCGTCGGGGCCGTAGTGGTCGACGAAGCACCAGGCGCCGACCATCCGGCGGCCCAGGTTGGGGAGCAGGCGGCGGACCACCGTGCTCTCGCCGAGCGGGACCTGACGGCCGGTGAGCAGGTCCCGCACCGGGCCGGTGTCGGCCTCGCGGCCGCAGGTGGTCGGGGCGGGCTTGCGGTCGAGGTTGCTCATGTGACTGCACCACCGTGCGAAGAGGGGCCGGGCGAGGGGCGTTCGGCACCGATCCTCCAGGACGGCCGGCGGTTCCTCCACCACACGCCGGGCGGGTCAGCGCGGTTCGACCCGCTCGGACCCGCCCGGACGCGCAGGGACCCGCCGCTGCCGAGGGTCCCGGCCCACGGGCTCAGTGCGAGCAGGCCCACCAGGCGTCGGCGGTGGCCGCGGCCGCGAGGTCCCGCAGCTTGCCGACGGCGGCGGCCGGGTCCTCGGCGCCGTAGACGGCCGAGCCGGCCACGAACACGTCGGCGCCGGCCTCGGCGCAGCGCTCGATGGTGCTCGCCGAGACGCCGCCGTCGACCTGCAGCCACAGTTCCAGGCCGTGCTTGTCGATCAGCTGCCGGGTGCGGCGGATCTTCGGCAGCATGATGTCCAGGAAGGCCTGGCCGCCGAAGCCCGGCTCGACGGTCATGATCAGCAGCATGTCGAGCTCGGGCAGCAGGTCCTCGTACGGCTCGATCGGCGTGGCCGGCTTGAGCGCCATCGAGGCGCGGGCGCCCTTGGCGCGGATCTCCCGGGCGAGCCGGACGGGCGCGGCGGCGGCCTCCACGTGGAAGGTGACGGAGCCGGCGCCGGCCTCGACGTACTGGGGGGCCCAGCGGTCCGGGTCCTCGATCATCAGGTGGCAGTCGAGCGGGATGTCGGTGGCGCGGGCGAGGGACTCGACGATCGGCACGCCCAGGGTCAGGTTGGGCACGAAGTGGTTGTCCATCACGTCCACGTGCAGCCAGTCGGAGCCCCTGACGGCCTCGGCCTCCTCGGCGAGCCGGGCGAAGTCCGCGGACAGGATGCTGGGGTTGATCTGCGCCATTACCGACTACCTTCACACGAGGGTTCACACGAGAGCGCCGACGGGCGTCCGCACGGGTATCCGCCCGGGCGTCCACGCGTGGCCGAGGCGCCCCTGGGAACGGACACCTCACCCCCATCATCTCGCGCCACCGGCGCACCGGGCGCCCGCCCCCACCCCCGCGTGACCGTCATCACACCGCGCGCGGGGTTACCCCGGCGGCGGCCGGGGCCATCAGCAGGGGGACGACCCGCACGCCCGGGCCGCCGGCGCCCGCCGGACGCGGGCCCTCCCGCTTCGCCGCACCACCGCGCGTTCCCGTGTCCCCGTGTCCCCGTGAGGAAGGTCCCCGCCATGGCCGATGTCGTCCACCCCGCCCGAGCCCTGTGGTGGCTCTTCGAGCCGGTGCACGCCGTCACCTACTTCGTGCCCGAGGGCCGGGACGCCTTCGAGGCGGTCGGGCTGCACGGCGCCTGGCGCGGCTACTTCGCCAGCCGTTCGGCACCGCTGGGCGCAGTGGACGCGGCACCGGTGACGGCCGCCTTCTTCAACTTCGCCCCGGCGCTGGTCGAGCGGGCGCTGCCCGAGGTGTGGACGCACGCCGGCCCGGAGGAGGCGCTGGCCGCCCGGTTGAAGGGTTCGGCGGCCGCGCTGGCCCGGCTGCTGGAGCACGTGCCGCAGGAGCAGGTCGAGCTGGTGGCGGAGGCGCTGGAGCGGGCCGCGGGCCGACTGGACTGCGTCGGCCGGGTGCTCGCCGCCGCCAACGCCGCGCTCCCCCGGCCCACCGGGCTGTACGAGCGGCTCTGGCAGGCCGCCACCGTGATGCGCGAGCATCGCGGGGACGGCCACGTGGCCGCCCTGGTGACGGCCGGGCTGGACGGCTGCGAGGCACTGGTGGTCCGCTGCGCGATGGACATGCGGCGGGAGATGATCCAGCCGCTGCGCGGGTGGACGGATCAGGAGTGGGAGGCGGCCGCGGCCCGGCTGGTCGAGCGGGGCTGGCTGACCCCCGAGGGCACCGTGACCGAGCTCGGCCGGATCCGGCACCAGTCCCTGGAGGCCGCCACCGACCTGGCCGCGGCACGGGTGTGGGAGAACTACCCGCGGGCCGAACTGGACGCCCTGGCGGCCGCGTTGAAGCCGATCTCGGCGCTCTGTCGGGGCAGCCTCCCGGTCAATCCGGCCGGACTACCGGACAAGCCGTAGCCCTCGGGCCTCACGGCGCCCGGCCGGTCCGGGCCGGGCGCTGTAAGGCCGGCTGCCGTGCGACCGGGCGCCGAGAGGCGCGACGACCGTCGTCGCATCCAGGCGGCCGCCACGCCCCCGGCGGCCCCCTCACGTCCCCGGCGGCCCGAGGACGATGCCCCGCCCGGAGTAGAACCGCGCGAAGGCCCGCCACGGAACGTGCGCGAAGGACTGCGACTCCCCCGGGAACCCGGAGGGGTTGTGGAGGACCACCGCCGTCTCCGTGGTGCCGACCGCCAGCACAAGGTGCCCGCCCCGCCGGACCGGCTCCGGACCGGCCGGCTCGCGGATCGCCGGATGCACCGACACCATCACCAGCCCCCCGTCGGCCACCGCGGCGGAGACCTCCTCGGGCGTCAACTCCGCGGCCCGCGCGGCCAGTCCCCAGCGCTCCCGGGCGTAGGCGGCGAACGGGGTGTGGATCAGTCCGCGCAGGCTCTCGCCGTCCCGGACGTAGGCACCCGCCGCCACGCACTCCTCGGCCAGGGTCAGCGCCGGCGGCGCCAGGCCCCACCAGTGGTCGAGCGCCATCCGCAGGCAGGCGACCCCGCAGAGCCGCCACGACCACCACGCGTACTCCTCCGGGGTGCCCGCGCCGGACTGCCCCCAGCGCGGGTCCTCGGCCGCGTCGACCTGCCCGTCGATGATCGCCCGCACCAGCTCCGCCGACTCCCACTGGGAGTGGTACGGCACCTGGTGCACCACAGCCTCGTCCGCCATCCCCCGACGCTCCCACACCGCGCCGACGGACCGACCCGCGACACTCCCTGCAGGCCCCCGGTCAGGCGGCGCCGCCCTCCGCGGCGGCCTTCCCGGCGGCTTTCCCAGCAGCCTTCCCGGCGGCTTTCCCGGCGGCCGACGCGCCGCTCGTATTGCCCACGCCGCCCTCCCCGGCCACCCCGGCCCCGCCCCCCGTCCCGGACCGGAACGCCAGCCGCGCCGCCGCGTGCCGCCCGCGCTCCTCCACCAGCAACGAGCCGGTGGCACCCGCCAGGCCGAACGGCGGCATGTCGAAGTAGATCGACTCGTAGCCGCCCTCCGGCACGATGTACGTCTCGTGCCAGAGCCCGACGTGCTGCCGGGCCTTCCCCTCCCGCAGCTTGCGGTTGGCGATGCCCCACACGGTGTGGTGGAAGCCGTCCGGCGCGGTGGTGTACCGGTACAGCTTCTCCTTGGACTCCCAGTACTGCACGACGTAGTAGGTGCGCGGCGAGGCGGTGAGCAGGATGCGCCCGCGCAGGCCCCGTTCCGGGCTGCGGGCGAGTTCGTGCAGCATCCGGAACATCGCGAACATCACCGGGCCCCAGTGGTGGACGGCCCAGAAGCGGTTGATCCGCATGCCGATGAGCAGCACCACGGTGTCGCCGGTGGCGGCCGCGGTGGTGTAGCCCGGTGCCGCCTTGGCGAACATCGAGCGGACGAACGTCGTTCCCGTGGACATCCCGACCTCCCCGTACCCGTTCCACACCCCATGTAAGCGGTGATTACATCAGGGCCCGGTAACCCGGTCAAGGCTCCCCACGGGCACAAGTCGGTTACTGCGGAGGGCGGTTGGCGATCCCCTGACCGAAGGTGTCCAGCACCTGCACGACCAGCTCCTCCGCCTTCTCGGCCGGCAGGTACCCGTCCACGATCATCTGCGCCAGCCCGTACACCAGCGCCTGCCCGGCCAGGCCCACCAGCAACGGGTCCCCGGGGCGCAGCCGGCCGGCCTCCTGGTCCGCCACGATCATCCCGGTCAGCGCCCGGTCGATGCCGTCCAGCTGCTCCCGCAGCTCCGGCTCCCGCGAGGCCGTGAACACCCGCGACCGCACCAGCTCGAAGCGGCGCGGATGACGCAGCGCGTACCGGACGAACCCGAGCCCGATCGCCCGCATCACCGAGCCGCCGGCCGCCTCGACCGACGCCGCCTCGGCCTCCTGCCAGCGCGCGAAGTCCGCCAGCACCCGGTCCGCCAGCGCCGTCAACAACGCCTGCCGGTCCGCGAAGTGGCGGAACGGCGCCCCCGCCGACACCCCCGCCCGGCGCGCCACCTCCCGCATGCTCACCTTGTCCTGGCCGCACTCGTCGAGCAGCTCGAACGCCGCCCCGACCAACGCCTCCGGCAGGGACCCGTGATGGTACGAGCTGCGCCCGTCAGGCCGTTCCGTCATACCCGCCTTGCTACCACAACGACCGGCCGCCACCACCACGCACCATCGGCACCGGCGCACCACGCACCGCCACCGCCACCGCCACCGCCACCGCCAGCAGGACCCGGTCGGTGGCGGCGGCGGGCGCGGGCTACCAGGCGTAGTCCTCCGGGGCCGGCCGGTGGCCGGGGAAGATCTCGTCGAG
The DNA here is from genome assembly GCF_044768035.1 of Kitasatospora sp. NPDC101176. Lineage (NCBI taxonomy): Bacteria > Bacillati > Actinomycetota > Actinomycetes > Kitasatosporales > Streptomycetaceae > Kitasatospora > Kitasatospora sp. NPDC101176. The sequence goes on along the minus strand of NZ_JBIWPA010000005.1, from coordinate 252,068 downwards.
GCGGTCGAGGGTCTTCTGGTCGAGCTTCAGGTCGACGGCGGCGACGGCCGCGTCGAGGTGGGCCGGGGTGCGGGGTCCGATGATGGGGGCGGTGACGGCCGGGCGGGAGAGGAGCCAGGCGAGGGCGAGGTCGGCGGGGTCGGTGCCGAGCTCGTCGGCGAGGTCCTCGTAGGCCTGGAGGCGCTCGCGGTGGGTCTCCAGGAGCGCGCCGGCGTGCTCCAGCGCACCGCGGACGCGAGTGCCCTCGCGCTCCTTGCGCAGGATGCCGCCGAGGACGCCGCTGCGCAGCGGGGACCACGGCAGCAAGCCGAGGCCGTAGTGCTGGAGGGCGGGGACGACCTCCAGTTCGACGGTGCGGTCGAGCAGGTTGTAGAGGGACTGCTCGCTGACCAGGCCGAGGAAGTGCCGGGCGCGGGCGGCCTCCTGGGCCTGGGCGATGTGCCAGCCGGCGAAGTTGCTGGAGCCGACGTAGATGACCTTGCCCTGGGCGACCAGGAGCTCCATCGCCTGCCAGATCTCCTCCCAGGGCGTGTCCCGGTCGATGTGGTGCATCTGGTACAGGTCGATGTGGTCGGTCCGGAGTCTGCGCAGGCTGGCCTCGACGGCCCGGCGGATCGCGAGGGCGGAGAGCCGCCCCTCGTTGGGCCAGTCGCCCATCGGGGCGTAGGCCTTGGTGGCGAGCACGGTGCGCTCGCGGCGGCCGCCGCCCTGGGCGAACCAGCGGCCGATGATCTCCTCGGTGCGGCCCTTGAGGTTGCCCTCGCCGTCGCGTCCGTAGGCGTTGGCGGTGTCGAAGAAGTTGATGCCCCGTTCGTGGGCGGTGTCCATGATGCGGTGGGCGTCGGACTCCTCGGTGTAGGGGCCGAAGTTCATGGTGCCCAGGCAGAGTCGGGAGACGGTCAGGCCGGTGCGGCCGAGGTGGGTGAACTCCATGGGCTCCACCTTCGGCCGCACCGGCACCGGTGTCCAGCACATCCCGCCCTCCGGGACGGCCCCGGGGCCCCTGCCCACCCCGACGGCGTTCACGCCCCCGCCGGCCCGACCGCCCCGGCGGCGTTCACCGCCCGTGCGTGGCGAACTCCCGTACGGCGAGCGGCACGCAGAGCGTGAGCAGCACGGCGCTCCACAGCAGCGAGGCCGTGACGGCGTGCTGCACGGGCCAGGCGTCGCCGGCGGCGGAGGGGTTGCCGAAGAGTTCCCGGCAGACTCACCCCCTGACCGCCCCCTGTCCGCCCGCGGCGCGGCGCCTAACGGACCGCCCCCGCCGGGAGCACCGCGACCGCGCGCCCGTCCACCAGCACCAGCGCGGCCGGGTACGTCCCGCCGAGCACCTCCCGCACCTCGGCCGCCGACTGCCCGACCCCGACCGTCGGCAGCGCCGGTCCCAGCAGCCCGGCCACCGGGTCGCCGGGCTTCGCCGTGCCGTCCGCGAGCGCGGCGGCCAGCACCGCGTGCGACACCGAGCCGACCACCTCCGTCGCGCTCACCCCGTACGGGCGTGCGGCCCGCGCCAGGACGGCCGGCGCGACGCCCCCCGGCGCGGTGCGCAGCGCCTCCAGCGCACCGCCGATGGTCGCGTCCGCGGTCACCGTCGCGAGCGGGCCGGCGGTGTCCAGGAAGGACCGCAGCGCCCCCTCCCCCGGCTCCTCCAGGAAGCCCCACCGCCGCATCCAGTCGTCGCTGTGCACCTTGGACAGGTAGGAGCGCCCGGAGTCCGGCAGCAGGACCACGACCAGGTCGCCCGGCCCGAGCCGGCGCGCCACCCGCAGGGCCGCGGCGACGGCGGTGCCCGAGGAGGGGCCGGCCAGGATGCCCTCCTCCCGGGCGAGCCGGCGGACCGTCAGCAGGGACTCGCGGTCCGGCACGCGCTCGAAGGCGTCCGCCACGTCCCGCCGGTAGGCCTGCGGCCAGCGGTCCTCGACGGTGTCGGGGTGGAGGAAGTGGCCGATGCTCTCGACGAAGTAGGGGCTGCCGTCCCCGCCGCCGTAGAGCGAGGCCTCCGGGTCGGCGCCGATCACCGTCACCTCGCCGCCGGACACCCGCTTGAGGTGGCCGCCGGTGCCGGAGATGGTCCCGCCGGTGCCGACGCCCGCGACGAAGTGGGTGATCCGGCCCCCGGTCTGCTCCCAGATCTCCGGGCCGGTGCCGCGCACGTGGGCGTCCGGGTTGGCCGGGTTGTCGTACTGGTTGGCGAGCCAGGCGCCGGGGATCTCCCGGGCGAGCCGCTCGACGACGTTGAACAGGTGCGCCGGGTCCTCCGCGGGCACGGTCGTGGGCGCGGTCACCACCTCCGCGCCATACGCCCGCAGGATGTCCGACTTCTCGGCGCTGGAGCGGTCGGACACCCCGGCGATGACCCGGTAGCCGCGCTGCCGGCCGACGATGGTGAGGCCGATCCCGGTGTTGCCGGAGGTCGCCTCGATGATCGTCCCGCCGGGGCGGAGCAGCCCGTCCCGTTCGGCGGCGAGCACCATCGAGAGCGCGGCGCGGTCCTTGACGCTGCCTCCGACGTTGAGGAACTCCGCCTTGGCGTAGACCGGCGTGGCGAGCCCGGCGCCCAGGCGGGCGAGGCGGAACAGGGGCGTCCCGCCGATCGCGTCGAGAACGGATTCGTGCACTGCCGCCATGGCGGGCTCCTTCGCTCGGTGTCCGACCGAGCCTGCCCGACCGCGGGGTCCGGTAGCCGCGACGGCGCGAACCCGCCGCACGGAACCGCACGGAACCGCACGAGAACCGGAAGGGAGCCGGAAGGCAATCACGGAAACCGCGGAAGCCCGCGCCCGACGGGAGCCGGACGCCACGCCCGGAGGCCGGGCACGCTCGCACGCACCCGACCGCCCGTCAACCCGTTCTCCCGAACCCGCCCGCACCGACCGGCCCGGCCGCTACGCTGCCCGCGCGACCACGCCCGGCACCCGTCCGGGCACTTTCCGTGATCGAAAACGCCGAGGGAGAGCCCCCATGAGCGAACTGGTGCACCCGTCCGACCCCGGACTCGACGGGCTGGCCGTCGACGCCGCCGAACGGACCTACGCCGAGAACGGCTTCGACCCGGCGACGGAGGACCGCCGCCTCTCCTACACACCCTGCCGGGTCGCCAAGCCCGTCTTCAACACCTACCGGCGCAGCGGCCACCAGACGGTCTCCGGCTTCCTGGACACCTCCTGGGCCTACGACAGCCGGCTGACCCAGGACGGCGGGGCCGAGGGCGGGCCGGGGGCGGACCTCACCGGGATCGTCGCCGCGGACGGCGCCTTCGACGAGCTCGTCCTCGGCCTGGTCGGCATCGTCGGCGACCGCGGCGCGCTGGCCGCCGCCACCGCCCAGGCCGCGCAGGACTTCGGCGTCCCGGCCACCGACCACGGCGCGGTCGTCTTCACGGACGCGTGGAGCGCCGTCGCCGCCTACTTCGGCTACGGCTTCGACGGCTGGGTCTCCAACGACTACCGCGCGCTGTTCGACCAGCAGCGGGCGCAGGGCCTGCTCGGTGCCGCGCGCCGCCTCCAGGAGCGCAGCCCCGGCCTGGCCGTCGGGCTGCACGTGGGTGGCTGGGAGCTGGGCGAGGCCTTCGGTGCCGTCGCCCGGGACGCCGCCGCGCGCCGCCGGTTCGCGGACTCGGTCGCACGACTCCTCGGCCGTTTCCCGATGTTCTCCACGCTCCACCTGGACTGGCGCTGGCCGGACGGTGCGGAGCAGTACGCGGCGCTGGTCCGCGAGACCAGGGCCGCGCTGACCGCCGCCGGGGTCCGCGCCACCATCGCCGTCGCGGTCCCGGCCGTCCCGGCCCAGCTGGCCGCGATGAACGTCCCGCTGCTGCTGCACTCGGGCGCCGACCGGCTCGACCTGATGTCCTTCGACCTCTTCGGCAGCCCCTGGTCGGCCGGGCTCGGCCACCACTCCTCGCTGGGCGACGTCGACGCCGCCGTCACCCGGCTGACCGACGGGCTCGGCGTGGACCCGCGCCGCATCCACGTCGGCTACGCCACCACCACCCGCAATGCGCGCCGGGCCCGGGTCGACGCGGTCTCGCCGCTGCGCGGCGGCTACCAGGGGGACGCGGGCGGGACGCTCGGTTCGTTCCGTCCGGGGGTGAGCACCTACGCCGACGTGCTGCGCCACCACCTGGACCTGGAGAACGGCCGGGGCCGCAACGGCTTCGAGCTGTACACCGACACGGCCGCGAACGCCGACTTCCTGTACAGCCCCGCCAGCGGCGTGTTCCTCTCCCTCGACACCCCGCGCTCGGTGCGCGCCAAGGCGGAGTACGTGCGGGCCCGCGGTCTGGGCGGCCTGTTCGCCGAGCACGCCGCCGCCGACCCCGGCCTGCTCACCAACGCCGCCCGCGAGGGCCTCGGGCACACGGCCACCGCGGCGGTCGTCGACATGAAGCCGTTCTACGTCACCGGCCGCGAGCAGTAGCCCGCCCGCGGTGGAGCGGCGGGCCGGCGGATCGGCCCCCGCTCCACCGCGTCCCCGGCCGTCCTGCCGGTCACACCGGACCCGCCGCACGTCGCCGCAGTCCCGCCGGCCACACCGGCCCTCCCGACACACCACCCCCGTCCGTCACACCGGTGCGGCCCACCGCGCGGGCTCCGCCCGTCCCGTCGACCCCGGCCTGCGAAAACCCCTCGTACCGGTCGCACCGCTCCCGTAGCGTGGTCCGGTCGATGATCTTGGGGCCGGAAGGACGGGCAGAGCCATGCAGCAGTACCAGGGGTGGGCCGACGAACGCTACGGAGCGGTCGCGGACGCCTTCGCCCGCAACTTCGAGGAGTTCCCCGAACTCGGCGCCGCCGTGACGGTGTTCGTCGGCGGCCGCAAGGTCGTCGAACTGTACGGCGGGACGGCCGACGAGCGCACCGGCCGGCCGTGGACGCCGCGGACCGTCGTCCCGGTCTTCTCCTGCGCCAAGGGCCCGGTGAGCATCCTCGCCCACCTCCTCGCCCAGCGGGGCCGGCTGGACCTCGACGCGCCGATCGCCCGCTACTGGCCCGAGTTCGCCCGGAACGGCAAGCAGGACGTCACCACCCGGATGGTGCTCGGCCACCGCGCCGGCATCCCGGCGCTGGACGCGGTGCTCTCCTTCGAGGAGATCGCCGCCTGGGAGCCCGTCGTGCGGGCGATCGAGGAGCAGCCGCCGCTCTGGGAGCCCGGCGCCGGCCACGAGTACCACGGGCACGTGTTCGGCTTCGCCGTGGGCGAGGTGATCCGCCGGATCACCGGGCTGACCCCGGGCGCGTTCCTCCGCGAGGAGATCGCGGATCCGCTCGGCCTGCCGGTCCGGATCGGCCTCCCGGAGAGCGAACTCGGCGACCTGGCAAGGCTCGTGGAGTCGGAGGGCCGCCGCCCGATGCCCGGCCCGGAGCACCTCCTCACCCGGATCGTCACCATGAACGGCGCCCTGGTCTTCCCCGGGCTGGATGCCCCGCACGGCTGGAACGACCCGGCCCTGCACGCGATCGAGCTGCCCGGGGCGGGCGCCGTCGCCTCCGCGACCGGCCTGGCGGGCCTGTACGCGGCGGCCGTGACCGGCCTGGACGGCGGCGAGCGACTGCTGGCGGCGGCGACCGTCACCGACGTGGTGCGCGAACTCTCCTCCGGCCAGGGCTTCCTGGGCTTCGACATGGGCGCCCGCTGGGGCTCGGGCGTGCTGCTCGACTCCCCCGGCTTCCGCGGGCTGCTCGGCGCCCGCAGCTTCGGCAACGACGGCGCCGGCGGCCAGTTCGCCTTCGGGGACGACGAGTTCGGCGTCGGCTTCGGGTACGTCGCGAACCGGATGATCGGCCACGGCGACGCCCGGGCGACCAGGCTGATCGAGGCGCTGCGCGGGTGCCTGGCGTGACGGACTTCCTGGCCCGGCTGACCGCGATGGCCGCCACCGGCGGCCTCGGCGACTTCCGCTACAACGCCTCGCTGCCCGAACTCGCCGCCCGCTACGGGGATCCCTGGGACGGCGGGCGGATCCACCGCGCGTCCCGCTGGCCGCACGGCTTCGGCTGGGGCGACGTGGTGACGGTGTTCTGCCACTGCCGCCGACTCCAGTCGCTCTCGCTTCCGGTCTGGCACGGGGACCTCGAACTGCCGCTTCCCGGGGGCGCGTTGCAGACCCTCGACACCCGGGTCACGGAGTCGTCCCTGGTCGCCGCGCTGACCGCCGCCGGCTGCTCCTGGAACACGGTGACGTACGAGAACCTCCCCGACCAGCGCACCCTGGAGGTGCCGGTGGCCGAGGAGGTCCGGGCGGTGTTCGTCCTCGTCGACCGCGAGGAGCGCGACGCGCCCCCGCTCGACGACTGGCTGCTGCACAAGGCCCTGCTCTGGGGCTACGAGCACACCGACTGCCCCGAGCCGGACCGCTCCGTCCCGGACGACGGCTGGGGCCTGGCGAAGGACTGACGCCCGCCCACCGCGAGCCCCGTCCCCACCGGCAGGATCCCCCGCACCACGTGCGGACGGACCGTTCAGACCCCCGTCCCGAACGGTCCGTCCACTCCCGCCGCACGGGCGGGAGTCCCCTGCTACGCGAGCAGGAAGTCGAACACCGCCTTGCGCCCGACGCCGCTGCGGTCCCGGGACTGCACCGAGTGCGCCGCACCCGGCACGATCACGACCTGCGGGTCGTGCGCCATGGCGGCCTCCTGGTGCAGCCACTCCAGCGGGGTGGAGAGGTCACGGTCCCCGCCGAGCAGCAGCACCGGCACGTCGGGCAGCTTCCGGTGCGCGGGCGGGGTCGGCGGGACCTTCTCGCGCGGCCAGTCCAGGCAGGTCAGCAGGCTGCCGAGCCCGGTGGCGGTGGCCGGGTCGAACGGCCAGGTCTGCTCGGCGGTGAGCCGCTGCCGGGTGCGCTCCAGCGCCGCCGACCGGCCCTCCACCGGGGTGTCCGAGGTGCCCCACGGGTAGTGGCCGTCGGCGCACAGGGTGCTGGCGTGCAGGCCCTGGCTGAGGAATTCGGCCGGCACCGCGTCGCCCTCGTGCGCTCCCTCGATGAAGCCCTGGAGCTTCTCGGGGTGTCCGGCGGCGGCCTCGTGCAGGGCCTCCGGGATCCCGCCGTAGTTCGGGTCGACGAACTCGTAGCTGGTGAGCGTGTCCAGCACGGCCGGTCCGTCGTGGTAGCGGCGGACGGTCTCGGCGAGGTCGGCGCCCGGGTCGGTGGTGCAGCCGGTGGCCTGGCAGGCGGCCCGCAGCACCCGGGCAGCGGCCGGCAGGGCGGCGAGGTCCAAGGGGTCGTAACCCTGTTGCGGGACCACGGAGTCGAGCACCAGCCGGTTCACGTGGCCGGGGTGGGCGAGCGCGTACCGCTCGGCGACGAAGGTGCCGTAGGAGACGCCGTCCAGCGTGAGGCGGTGGGCGCCGAGGGCGCGGCGCAGCAGGTCGATGTCGTCGACGGTGTCCGCCGTGGCGTAGTGGCGCCGGTCGGGGCCGAGCGCGGCCGCGCAGTCCCGGACGGCCTGCGGGGTGGGCGGGGTGAGGTCGGAGGCGCCCATCTGCTCCTGGAGGGCGGGGCACTGCAGCGCGCCGCCGCCGGTGCCCCGCTGGTCGAACATGACCAGGCGGTAGTCCTTCAGGACGGGCGCCAGACCGTCCGCGACCCGCTTCACCAGCGGCACGCCGGGCTGGCCCGGCCCACCGGTGAGGAAGAGCAGATCGCCCTTGGGGGCGTGGGTGTTGCCGCCGACGGCGACCTTCAGCCCGAGGGTGCCGGGGTCGGAGCCGCTGTGGTCGAGCGGGACGGTGAGGGTCGCGCAGGTGAACTCCGGCAGGTCCGGGCAGGGGGCCTGCCCGGTGAGTCCGCTGCCGGAGGCGGGCCGGTCGGGGCCCGCCGGGGCGGCGGCGGCGGGAGTGGCCAGCGTGGTGCCGGCGACCACCGCGACGGCGCCCAGCAGGGCGGCGATGCGGCCGCGCGTGCTCGTCATGTTCGTCCTTCCGGTCGGACCGCGTGCCGTACTGACGCGGTCACGGAAAAGCCTGTGCCCTGGGCCGCTCCGGACGCGAGGATTAGGGCCAGGATTCGACCAGCTTCGAAGGGTCGAGGACCCGAACGGCCCATCGGACGGCGTCGGTGGCGCGGGCGGTGCGCCGCAGTCCGGCGACGCACGCGGGGCAGGACACCGGGCACGGCACGCGGGGCAGGACACCGGGCAGCACGCAGGGCAGGACGCAGGGGGAAGGACGGCGGCCGTGATCCGGCTCACCATCGACTCGACCGGGCTCGCCCGCACCCGCTTCGCGGTGTCACCGCTGCACGAGGCGGTGAACACCCTGATGGCGTCCGGGCTGAACACCCGCACCGGCCCGTACGCCTGGGTGGGCCGGACCCGCCGGGTGCTGCGGCGGGAGCGGCTGGAGCTGCTGTCCGGACTGGCGCTGGACCAGGCCGGCGGCTACCTGCCCGACTTCCTCTCCCCCCACCCGACCGGCCCGGCCCCGACCGTCGCGGAGCAGCTGGAGGCCGTCCGCCGGACGCCGCCGGAGCGGGTGCGGGCGGAGCTGGACACGGTGCAGCACGGCGTGCCCGCGGCCCGGCTGAACGGCCGTCCGGTGCCCGACGTCGTGCTGCGCACACTGGCGCGCGGGCCCCGCTACTTCGCCGAGCGGGTCGCGGACGAGCTGGGCCGCTACTGGGACGTGGCGCTCGCCCCGTACTGGGCGGACGCCCGGGCCGTGCTGGACGCCGAGATCGACCAGCGGGGCCGGTTCCTGGCCCGGCACGGCTCGGGCGCGCTGTTCAACTCGCTGGCCCCGCAGATGTGCTGGGCCGAGGGGCGGATCGAGTTGGAGAGCCGCTTCGAGGTGGCGCTGCCGGCCCGGATGGTCCTGCTGGTGCCGACGCTGGTGAGCCACGAGATCCACCTCATCCTGGACCCGGTCGACGGCGTGCACCGCGCGCCGACGGTGATGTACCCGGTCCCGCGGGTGCCGTCGACCGTGCCGCACGCCCCCGCTCCCTCGCTGGCCCAGCTGCTCGGACCGACCCGGGCGGACCTGCTGTCCGCACTGGTCGGTCCGGCCACCACGGCGGCCCTGGCCGCCCGGCACTTCCTCAGTGCGGGCACGGTCTCGTACCACCTCGGGGTGCTGCACCGCGCGGGCCTGGTGAGCCGGGTGCGCAGCGGGCGCGAGGTGCTGTACCGGCGGACGCCGCGCGGCGAGGAACTGGTGGCGGCCCAGGAGGACGGCGGCGAGGCCGGCTCGTGAACCGGCGTGTACGCCCGTCCCGCGCCCCTGGGTACGCGTCACACCAGCGCGCGCGGCAGGACCGCCTGCACCCATTCCTCCGGCTGCGACAGGTGCGGAGCGTGACCGGCGCCGGCGTACAGGTGCCGTTCGGCCTTCGGCAGCGTGAGGTCGATCAGGTCCAGCACCTCGCCGAACATCGGGGCGCTGTCGTCGCTCTGCGTCAGCAGCACGGGATCGGTGAAGTGCGCCAGGCCGGCCAGGTCGAGGTCCAGCGCGTCGGGGTCACGCAGCTCGTCCAGGTAGGTCGGCGCGTTGCGGATGTACGTGTGCCGGATCGGCGCGGGCAGCTGCTCCCACGCGCCGGGGCCGAAGGCCAGGGTCTCCACGTACAGCTCGGCGGCGGCCGCCGACTCCGCCTGCTCCAGCAGCGCCCGGACGGCGGCGATCCGGTCGGCGAAGGCGGTGCCGATCGGGCGCAGGTCCGGGTCGGCGAGCAGGATGCCGGTGCCGGGCGGCTCGTGGACGGCGATGCCCCGCATCAGGTCGGGACGGGCGGCCGCCAGCCGGAGGGCCACCAGGGCGCCGTAGGAGTCGCCGTAGACGAAGGCGGGGGCGAAGCCGAGGGCCTGGATCAGGCCGGCCAGGTCGGCGGCGTCCTCGTGGACCGACCCCTGGGTCAGCGGGTCCTCGCTGCGGCTGTGCCCCCGGCGGTCGTAGGCGACGGCGGTGGTGGACTCGGCCAGGCCCGGCAGCACCCGCGCCCAGCCGTCGGCGTCGCTCCACGAGCCGTGCACCAGGACGATCCCGGGGCCCTCGCCACGGACCTCGTAGTGCAGCGACACCCCGTTGACCCTGACCTCGGACATCACGAGCCTCCCGATCTCGGCGGTGCTCCCCCACCAGCCTGACACAACCGGTCGGAAGGCTCAGATCAGTGACGGAACCGGTGGTCGCCGACGCGGCCGCCGGGGACGCGGGCCCGACCCGGCGGGAGCCGGCCGGTCACGGCCCGGCCGGGGCGTCGGTGTCACCGAAGGTGATGTAGCCCGGGCCACCGCGGGTCCCCACCCGTTCTCCCGGGCCGCCGCCATCTTCCGCGAGCTCGACGACCGCCACAACGAGGCCAGGGCCCTGGCCGACCGTGCGCAGGCTGCGGAGCGGGGCCAGGCTCCGCCGGACCGACCCCGACGCCCCGTCACCGCCCCCGCCCCGCCCCTCAGCCGAGGCCGCGCGCCGGGGGCTCGTCCCGGGTCCCGTCCTCCGCCACCACGGTGAACCGCTCCCGGCCGGTGACGGACAGGGTGACGGGGTTGACCGACACCGTGTCGTTGACGTCCAGTTCGCTGCGCCGCCGCCCGGTGGCCGCGTCGACGCTGGTGAGCTTGTCCCGGGTGAGCGCCCACACCGAGGGGCCGTCGACCACCACGCCGATGACCTGGTCGTCCAGCCCGGCCGTCCAGCGCTTGGCGCCGTCCGCGAGGGAGTAGGCGACCAGCCGCCCGGTGGCCGTGCGGCTGGGGTTCTTGCCGCCGGTGATCCGCACGTCGTCGGGCCGTTTGCCGGGGACGATCAGCAGGTCGCCGACGACCACGCCGCCGTACAGCGGCCGGGCGTCGAACTCGTCGAAGGCGTGGACCCCGCCGAGCATCACGTCGAGGTCGTACTCGTCGCCGGTGACCGGTATCGCGGCCCGCTGCCGGCCGGCCCGGTCGTAGCTGAGGACAGCGTGCGTGCCGCGCTCGCCCTGGGTGTCGACCCACACCGCGAGCGGCTCGACGGAGACGACGGCCAGGTTCCGCAGTCCGCCTGCACCGGGGAGCGCGACCCGCGTCTGCTCCCGGCCGTCGGCCGGGGAGAGCGAGCGCAGCACGGGTTCGGCCGCCCCGCACTGGGCGACGGTGACGACCGCCGCCGCTCCTCCGGCCACCTGGAGCGGCGCGCAGCCGGTGTCCGGGTCGCTGCGCCAGGCGGCGGCGCCGTCGGTGAGGCGCAGGGCCCGCCAGTCGGTCCGTTCCTGGAGGACGGCCTCGTCGTCGGCGACGGCGAGCAGGTCCGGTTCGGCGGTGTCGCCGAACCGGGCGGGGGCGTCGGCCACGGCCGTCCACCGGGCCGTGCCGTCGGAGAGGTCGAGCGCGGTCACGGATCCGCAGGGCTGGTCGTGCGGGGAGTGGCCGAGCAGTCCGAGGCCGCGGCCGGTGCCGCGGCTCATGGCGCACACGGAGTCGTCGCCGGGGGGTGTCCACCGCCAGGCGACGGTGCCGGTGCCGCTGCGGTAGGCCACCACCTGGTCGGGCCGGACCCGGACGACGAGGTTCCCGCTGGTCCAGCTGCCGACGGCGCGGGCGGTGGCCGGCCGGTCGGGCGGCGCCTTCCAGTCGTCGTTGAGGCCCGTCCCGGCGAACAGCGCGAACGCGCCGACGCCCAGCACCGCGCCGCCCGCGATGGCGGGGACGCCGCGCCGGGGGTGGAGCAGGGCCCAGAGCAGGCCGGCGGCGCACGGCATCAGGCCGAGGATGCTGACGATGCCCATGGATCCGAGGCTGTCGCCGCCGAAGCCCTGGGACGGCCCGAGCAGCACCGCCAGGCCCATGCTCGCGAAGAAGGCGCCGAGCAGGCCCCCGGAGACCACCATCCAGGTGTCCCGGTCCAGGGCGGGCCCGGACGGCCCGAACCGCCTCGCGCCGGCCCGCCCCGTTCGGACGCCCTTGTCCCCGGGCACGTCGGCCATGCCGGTCCCTCTCCGTGAAGCGCCGCCCGCCACACGAGCGCCGATCATCGGATGATTTCAGGACAAGGAAAGATCCAAAACCAAGAGCGTGGAAAACCCGGCCCAGCCCCGGCCCCAGCCCGGCCCCGGCCCCCAGCCCAGCCCCGGCCCCCAGCCCGTGACCCGCCACCCGCCACCCGCGCGTCCCCCGGTTGACAATAGGCAGGCAAACACCTGCATAATCGAATCGTGAGCCTCGAAGCATCAGCGATGGACTCGGTCTTCAAAGCACTGGCCGACCCCACCCGCCGCCTCCTCCTCGACCGCCTGCGCGAGCAGAACGGCCAGACCCTGCGCGAGCTGTGCGAGCACCTCGCCATGGCCCGCCAGTCCGCCACCCAGCACCTGGACGTGCTCCAGCGGGCCAACCTCGTCACCGTCGTGCGCCGGGGCCGGGAGCGGCTGCACTACCTCAACCCGGTACCGATCCACGAGATCGAGGAACGCTGGATCGCCGGCTTCGAGAAGCCCAACCTGCAATTGATCAGCGCCGTCAAGAACCAGGCAGAGGACTACGCCATGACCGCCACCAGCACCCCCGTGCCCAGCTACGTCTACGTCACCTACATCCGCGCCACCGCCGAGCAGGTCTGGCAGGCCCTCACGGACGCCGACCTCACCGCCCGCTACTGGGCGCACGCCAACGTCTCCGACTGGCGGCCCGGCTCCCGCTGGGAGCACCGCCGGACGGACGGCTCCGGCACCCTCGACGTCGTGGGCCGCGTCCTGGAGGCAGAACCGCCGACCCGGCTGGTGCTCACCTTCGACGACGCGCCGAAGGGCGGCGACGACCCGCGGCCCGCCGAGGACGCCTCCGTGGTGACCTTCCTCGTCGAGCCGCACGAGTCGATCGTCCGGCTCACCGTGACCCACGAGAACCTGCCCAACCTGGAGATGTACCGGGGCATCTCGCACGGCTGGGCGGCCGTGCTGGCCAACCTCAAGTCCCTGCTCGAAACCGGCGAGGCGCTCCCGCAGGCACCCTGGGCGATGTCCCGCCCACAGGCCTGAGGGGGCGGACGGCATGCTCGACACCACCCGGCTCCGCGCGGCCTACCGCGCCCTCCTCGACGCCGCCGAGGCCCCCGGCCCACCGGCCGCCCCGCCGGACGGCGAGTGGACGGCCGACCAGGTGCTCGCCCACGTCTCCCTGGTCACCGCCACCACGCTGGCCGCCGTCTCGGCCGTCACCGCGGGTGCGAACACCGGCTACGACAACCGCCACGCCCTGGACACCTGGACGATCGACCGGACGATCGCCCTCGCGGGCGGCGGCACCGCCGGCCTCCGGGAACGCATCCGGGTCCAGGGCGAGGCCCTCTGCGCCCTCGCCGGCCCGGGCCTGAGCGAGGCCGAGCTCGACACCCCGGTGCCCACCCTGCTGCTCTCGAACGGCACGGTCCTGGTCGACCGGCCGCTCCCGCTCCGGGATTTGCTCACCGGCCTCGCCGACGTCGAACTGCCCGCCCACACGGCACAGTTCCGCGCCCTGGTCGCCGCGTAGCGCTCCGGGCCGGGCGGCGTGGGACGTCGGCCGGGCCGACTTCCCGCTCCGCCCGGCGGGCCGGCCGGCACCCCCGCCGGCCTCCGCCCACGCCCGCCGCCCGGGCCGCGCCGGACCGGGCCCCGGCCCTGCTCCGAGGGCCCGGCACCGGTGACGGCCCGCCCCCGCGGGGCGGTAGGTTGAACCGGGGCCGGGGCGCGGCACCGGGGCGTGAAAGGGGCGGGGGATGCAGCCTGGCGACGTACTGGACGGACGGTACGAACTGGTCGAGCAGATCGGCGAGGGCGCGTTCGGCGCGGTCTGGAAGGCGCGCGACGCGCGGATCCAACGACTCGTCGCCGTCAAGGTGATGCTCCCGGGCACCGGCAACACCCCGAAGGACGCCGCCCGGTTCGTCCGCGAGGTCGCCACCGCCGGCGCGCTCAACCACCCGTCGATCGTCACCGTGCACGACTTCGGCCAGCACGACGGATCGGGCCGGCCGCTGTACTTCCTGGTCATGGAACTGCTCGACGGCGCCCCGCTCAGCCGCCACCTCGGCGAGGGGCCACTGCCGCTGCACCAGGCGCTCGCCTGGGCCGTCGAGATCTCCCAGGCGCTCGCCACCGCCCACCGGGCCGGCGTCGTCCACCGCGACGTCAAGCCGGCCAACGTGATGATCCAGTCCTCGGGGGCGGTCAAGGTCGTCGACTTCGGCATCGCCCGGGTCGGCGCCGCCGACGACGGCCTGACCAGCACCAACGTCATCGTCGGCACCCCCGCCTACATGGCCCCCGAACGCTTCGACGGCGGCGGCCTCGACGCCCGCTCCGACCTCTACGCCTTCGGCTGCCTGCTGTACGAGCTCCTCACCGGCCGCACCCCCTTCCGCGGCACCCTGTACGAACTGATCCGCCAGCACGGCGAGGTCCACCCGCCCGCGCCCGGCACCCTGCGGCCCGGACTCCCCGCCGAGGTCGACGCCCTCGTCCTGGAGCTGCTCGCCAAGGACCCCGGACGACGCCCCCCGCACGCCGACCAGGTCGCCGACCGCCTGCTGCACATCGCCGAGCAGGCCGGACGGACCCCGGCCGGCCACCACGCCACCGTCCGGGACGTCCCCGCCGCCCAGGAGGACCCGTACGTCCTGGCCCGCCGCCAGGAGGCCGACCGGCTGTTCGCGCAGACCCGTGACCAAGCCGCCCAGGCCGCCCTCCAGTTCGAGGCCGGCATCGCCCGGCAGCGCCTCGAGGCGGAGCAGGACATCGCCGCCGTCCGGGCCCGCGGCGAGGCCACCGCGCGGCAGATCATCGCCGACGCGCAGCGCCGCGGCGAGGAGATCGAACGCGAGGCCGCCGCCCGGGCCGCCGCCAGCCTCAAGCAGCTCTCCGAGGCGGAGCAGCGCACCGACCTGCTGCGCCGTCAGACCGACAAGCTGCGCGCCGACGCCGACAGCCTGCGCCGCAGCGTCGACAACGCCCGCCGGCAGGCCTCCGACTTCCTCGCCGACGCGGCCGCCAAGGCCGGGCTCGGGCCCTCCCCGGAGCCCCGGCACGCGATCGCCCCGCCGCCCGGGGCCCAGCGCCGCAACCTGTCCCGGCTGCTCCCCGGCCGGAAGGCGGCCGACGGCGAACAGGAGCAGGGCGGCCGGGCCTGACCGCGGCCGCCCCAGCCACCCGCCCCGACCACCCGCGCCGACCACCCGCGCCGGGGCGGCGTGCGCCCGGCCGGCCGGGCGCACGCACGGCTCACCCGCACCAGGCGAGCCGCACCGGCGGGGACACCGTCGTCGGGCTCGCCCGCTCCGGCGACTCGGGTCGACGCCGTGGACACCCGGACCTCGCCGCCCGGCGCGCGCCGGGCCCGGTCACGGTGGCCCGCACCCGCGTCACCGGCCGGGTCCGGCGGTCCCCGCCCGACCACCACGACCCGCCCGCGGAACCGTAGAATCCGCGGGTACGCACCAGGGAGGGATCGAGTGTTCCGAGCACGACGGCCGCGCGCCGCCCAGCTGACCCCGCCACCAGGAGGCGACGGCGCGACCGGCCGGGTCACCGGCGTCGTCCTGCTCCTGCCCGGCGGCTTCCTGCGCAGCCGGCGCGGCCCCCTGAAGGTCGCCGAGCTGGGACTGCGCGACCTCGCGGCCGAACTCACCGCCCGCGGCCGCCCGCACGGGATCGCCGTCCACCTCCTGCGCTACCGCTACAGCGGCTGGAACGGCGCCGACGCCGACACCGCCGTGGACACCCGCTGGGCTCTGGACGAACTCGCCCGCCGCTACGGCGACGTCCCCGTCGTCCTCGTCGGCAACTCCCTCGGCGGACGCGCCGCCTTCTGGTGCGCCGGCCACCGCAACGTCGTCGGGGTCGCCGGAATCGCCCCCTGGCTGCCGAGCGGCGACCCGGTCGAACAGCTCGCCGGCCGCCGCGTCCTGATCGTCCACGGCACCGGTGACCGCAGCGCCGCCAACGCCGTCCAGTCGCTCGAGTACGCCCTCCGGGCCCGGCCCGTCAGCGCGGACCTCGCCCGGTACGAGGCACCCGGCGCCAACCACTACCTGATCCGCGAGGCGGCCGACATCAGCGCCATCACCACCTCCTTCAGCCTCGCCGCGCTCGACGCCGAACCGGCCCCGCCCGCTCCGGGCACCGTCTGCACCCGTCTTCCGGCGGCCCGTTCGTAACCGCGATCTCCCGGCGGCCTGTTCGTAACCGCGCCCCGTCCACCGGGTGCCCGGCCGGGCAGCGCCCCGCCGCGCGTCGCGCCCGCCCGGCCGCGCACGTCCGCACCCCGGAATCGTGTTGGCGACCGGGCGGCCGGGCCGCCTATGGTCGGGGGATGACCACTCGAACCTTCCGCATCACGGTGCGCGGCGTCTTCGACGGCCTCAGCGCCGAGCAGCGTGCCGAGCTCCTCGCCCGGGCGCCCGAGCACGACGTGCTGCGCGCCGCCTTCACCCCCGAGGGCCACCTCAGTTACGACCTCGCCGCCCGCACCGCCTTCACCTTCCGTTTCCTGGACTCGGGCGAGGCGGAGGAGGACGTCCTGGCGGCCACCGAGCGCGCCGAGCTGGCGGCGCAGGAGTGGCTGACCACGCGCGGCTACGGCTACAAGAACCTGCGCTCGCTGGCGGAGGACCTCTCCCAGGCTCCGCTCGGCAAGCGGCAGCGCCGTGCCGCCCGGGCCGACTGACCCCCTCCCCCCTCCGCTACCTCCTTGACGGCCGAGCACGGCGATATGCTTGAGCAGTCAAGGAGGTAGCAATGATGACCCCGCAGGCCAACCCGCCCGACCCAGCTCAGCCCGACCCGGGCCCCGCACCGTGCGACCCCACCCGGCCGGACCCGCTCGACACCGCCCTGCGCCTCGTCCGAGCCCAGGCCGCCGTGATCAGGCGCTTCGACGCCACCCTCAGCGGCCTGCACGGCGTGAGCCTCTCCGACTTCACCCTGCTGCTGCACCTCGGCGCCGCCCCCGGCGGCCGGATGCGCCGCGTCGACCTCGCCGAGGCCCTCGGCCTCACCGCCTCCGGCGTCACCCGCGGGCTGGCACCCCTGGAACGGATCGGCCTGGTCTCCCGGGAGGCGGCGGCGCGCGACGCCCGGGTCGCCTACGCCGCACTGACGCCCACCGGACGCGAACGGCTCGCCGAGATGCTGTACACCGCCCACCGGACCGCCGCCGACCTGTTCACGGCCGACCAGTGGGGCGCCGACGACCTGGGCCGGCTCTCCACCCTGCTCACCCGCCTCGGCGGCACCGCCCCCGACCAACGCCCCGGCCGCCCCCCGACCTAGGCTGAACCCGCACCACGAGCTCCACCCACACCATGAACATCACCCGCGCCACCCACACCAGCACCAGCACCAGGAAGGACGGGACGATGCCCCAGGCGCCCGACACCACCACCCCCGACCTGACCGTCGACGGCACCGGCCTGCTCTGCGTCCAACTGCTGCTGCGCCTGCGCGCCCGGATCGCGGACCTGCCGGCCGGCGCGGTGGTCCACATCCACACCACGGACCCCGCCGCCCCGCTCGACCTGCCCGCCTGGTGCCACCTGACCGGCCACGACTACCTCGGCCCGGTCCCCCACCCGGCCACCGACCGGGAGGTCTACGCCCTGCGCCTCACGGCCGCCGCCCGCCCCACCCGCGCCGACCGCCCCTGGCACACCGCCCCGGCCGCCGACTGACGCCGCGCCGGCTCCCGGCAGGCGCCGGGGCGAGCACAGCAGGCCCGCCCTCAGCCGGGCCCCGGAGCCTCCGCCGACCCGGTGTGCCACGATGAGGGGAGCCGAACAGCCGGGCACCACAGGGAGGTTGACCGCCGTGGATCCGATCCTCAGTTGCCTCTGGCAGGACCAGGACGGCGAGTGGGCACTGACCGTCAGCCATCACGACGACGGCTGGGAGCTGGTCGCCGCCGCACCGCACTGGTCCGAGTCGCTCCCCTTCACGGACCGGGACGAGGTCCGCCGGCTCGCCCAGGCCCTGCTGGACCTGCCCGCCGACCCCGAGCCGTACGAGTGCGAATGGCACCTCTCCCGTTCGGAGTCCGACGGCTCCGAGGGCGAGCACACCCACTACGCGACCTTCGCCGTCGGGCTCGACCCCACCGACGACCACCGCCCGTACCTCGCCTACCAGTCCTACTACCACCGGGGTCACGGTGCCGCGCTCGGCCTGGAGGTGATCTGCGAGGACCCGCCGGTCGACCAGCTGCGCGCCCAGGCCCGCGCCTTCCTCGCCGGCCTGCGGGACGACCCGCCGCGCCGGCCGTGACGGCCGCCGGCACGGACCGGCGGCCGGGCCGGCCCCGGGCGTGTCGGCCCGCGCCGACCGCTCCGGTGCGACTGCCGAACTCCCCGGCGCCACGAACCCGTTGAGCACCTGTCGGCCACCCGCCGACCGTCGACGGCGGCGCCGGAAGCTCCGCCTCCGCCGACACGCACCGGGACGGCACGCCGCCCCTCCCCGCCGGGAGGGGTCGGCCGCCGCTACCGGGTCAGGCGGTCCGCCGCAGCAGCGCCAGGTACATCGCGTCCGTCCCGTGCAGGTGCGGCCAGAGCTGCACGTCCGGCCCGTCCCCGAGCGCCGGGACACCGGGGAGCAGCGGGCGGGCGTCGATCCACTCGACACGGCCGCCCTCGGCGCGCAGCACGTCGTCGACGACGGCCCGGGTCTCGGCGAGGTGCGGCGAGCAGGTCGCGTAGCCGACCACGCCGCCGATCCGGGTGGCCTCGACCGCCGAGCGCAGCAGGTCCCGCTGGAGCGGGCCGAAGGCCGCGACGTCGGCCGGGCGGCGCCGCCAGCGCGCCTCCGGCCGGCGGCGCAGCGCGCCCAGGCCGGAGCAGGGCACGTCGACCAGCACCCGGTCGAAGCCGCCGGAGCGCCAGGCCGGGCGGGTGCCGTCCGCGGCGATCACGGTGTAGGGCCCGGGGTTGCCGTCGAGGGCCCGCGCCACCAGGCGCGCCCGGTGCGGCTGCTTCTCGCTGGCGACCAGCCCGGCGCCGCGTTCGGCGGCGAGGGCGCCGAGCAGCGCGGCCTTGCCGCCGGGGCCGGCGCAGCCGTCGAGCCAGAGTCGGTCGGGGCCGTCCAGCGGCGCGTTCGCGAGGGCGAGGGCGACGAGCTGGCTGCCCTCGTCCTGGACGCCGGCGCGGTTCTCCTGCACGGCGGTCAGCGCGCCCGGGTCACCGCCCTCGGCGAGCCGCAGGGCGACCGGGGACCACCGGCCGGGCAGCGCCTCGGGCAGCGCGTCGGCCAGTTCGCCGACGGTGGCCCGGCCGGGCCGGGCGACGAGCGTCACCTCGGGCCGCTCGTTGTCGGCCCGCAGCAGCTCCTCGATCGCGGTGCGCCCGGACGCGTCGGGCTGCCAGCGCCCGAGCGAGTCCCAGAGGGCCGAGACGACCCAGCGCGGGTGCGAGTGGACGACGGCGAGGTGGTCCTCGGCGTCCCGGTCGTACGGCGGGGCGACCTGCTCGATCCAGGTGTCCAGGTCGTGGGCGCTGATCCGGCGCAGGACGGCGTTGACGAACTTGGCCTTGCCGTCGCCGAGCACCACCCGGGCCAGCTCGACGGTGGCCGAGACGGCCGCGTGGCTGGGGATGCGGGTGGTGAGCAGCTGGTGGGCGCCGAGCGAGAGGACGTCCAGCACCGGCGGGTCGACCTTGCTGAGCGGCCGGTCGATGCAGGCGGCGATGACCGCGTCGTAGGTGCCCTGCAGCCGCAGGGTTCCGTAGACGAGCTCGGTGGCGAGGGCGGCGTCGCGCCGGTCCATGCCCTTCTGCTCGGCCTCGCGCAGCAGCGACGGCAGGATCAGGTTGGCGTAGGCGTCGCGCTCGTCGACGGCACGCAGCGCGCGGAACGCGACGATCCGGGCCGGGTCCTTCTTCGGGCGGCGGTGCGGGCGGGGGGCGCGGTTGGCGCTGGGAGTGGTCATCGGTGCCTCAAGGTGCTGCGGTGGCTATCGGGTACTGGTCGTTCAGGGGTGCTGCTGTCGGGCTGCCGCCGTCCTGGTCCTCGTGGACCGAACGGTCCGGTCCACGAACAGTAACGCCAAAGCGCCAGCCCGGCCGGATCAGGCCCCGGCTGCGAAGCGCTCGCCGGACTCCAGCCGCGCGCCGCGCGCCCAGTCCGCCGCCCGCATCGCCTTCTTGCCCTGCGGGCGGACCTCGCCGAGCTCGACGTCGTGGCTGCCGGTGCCGACCCGCACGCTGTTCTTGCCCACCACGGCCAGCTCGCCGGGCGCCAGGTCGGCCGACTCCGGCAGCAGCCGGACCGGACCGGTGACCTTCAGGCGCTCGCCGCGGAACTCCGTCCAGGCGCCCGGCGCGGGGGCGCAGCCGCGCACCACCCGGTCGATCCGCAGCGCGGGGTGGGCCCACTCGATCCGCGCGTCCTCGACGGTGATCTTCGGCGCGAGGGTGATCCCCTCGGCCGGCTGCGGGACGGCGTGCAGCGAGCCGTCCGCGATGCCGTCCATGGTGGCCGCGAGCAGCCGCGCACCGGACAACGAGAGCCGGGTGAGGAGTTCGCCGCTGGTGTCGGTGGGGCGGACCTCCTCGGTGATCACGCCGTAGACCGGGCCGGAGTCCAGGCCCTGCTCGATCAGGAAGGTGGACGCGCCGGTGACCTCGTCGCCGGCCAGCACCGCGTGCTGGACGGGCGCCGCGCCGCGCCAGGCGGGCAGCAGCGAGAAGTGCAGGTTGACCCAGCCGTGCTCGGGGATCTCCAGCGTGCCGGGGCGCAGCAGTGCGCCGTAGGCGACCACCGGGCAGCAGTCGGGGGCGAGTTCGGTGAGCCGGGCGACGAAGTCCGGGTCGCTCGGCTTCGCCGGCTTGAGGACCTCGATCCCGGCCTCCTCGGCGCGCTGGGCGACGGGGCTGGCGACGAGCTTGCGGCCGCGGCCGGCGGGGGCGTCGGGGCGGGTGACCACCGCGACGACCTCGTGCCGGTCGGAGGCGAGCAGGGCGTCCAGGGCGGGAACGGCGACCTCGGGGGTGCCGGCGAACACGAGGCGCATCAAGTGCCTTTCTGCAGAGGGGGAGCGGACGACGCCGGAGTCAGCGCGCGGAGCCGAAGGTGCTGTGCGGGGAGACCTTGACGACGGGGGCGGGGCCGCCGCCCCAGTCGGTGTCCCGGATCGCCTTCAGGGCGGCCTTGCGCTGCTCGCGGTCGAGCCGGTCGATGAAGACGATGCCGTCGAGGTGGTCGGTCTCGTGCTGGATGCAGCGGGCGAGCAGCCGGGTGCCCTCCAGGGTGACCGGGTCGCCGTACATGGTGAAGCCCTTGGCGACGACGCCGTACGCGCGCTTGGTGTCGTAGCGCAGGCCGGGCAGGGACAGGCAGCCCTCGGGGCCGTCCTGCTCCTCCTCGGTGAGCGACAGGTCCGGGTTGACCAGGTGCCCGGTCACGCCGTCCACGTGGTAGGTGAACACCCTCAGGGAGACGCCGAGTTGGGGCGCGGCGAGGCCGGCGCCGGGGGCGTCGAGCATGGTGTCGGTGAGGTCCCGGACGAGGGTGCGCAGTTCCTTGTCGAAGGTGGTCACCGGCTGTGCGGTGGCCCGCAGGACGGGGTCTCCGAAGAGACGGATCGGCTGGATCGCCACGAGGAACGGGCTCCTGTCCGTAGAAATCCGCAGCATTGGGGTCCCGCCAAGTCTATGCAACGCGCGGGGGCCTCCGCCCGCGCCCCCGACCCCGCGGACGCACCCGCCGCGCACCCCTCCCGCACCCCCGGCACCGGCTACTGGCATATCCCGAGTCTGTCGCGCGGCGTTACCCCGGCCCCCGCTCCGGCGTTGGTCAAGTGAGATTGACCGGGGTCGGGGCGCACGGGACACCGCGCCCCGGCCGAGCCGAACCGTACGGAAGGTGGCACGTAGGCCATGGCCGAGCAGATCAACCACGACGCCCGGGCGCGGGCGAGCCTTCACCTGCTGGTGCGGGACATCGAGCGGGTGAGGCGGCAGGTCGACGCGCTGCGGACGCTCACCGCCCAACTGGGCAACGTCTACCGGCCGCGCCGCCCGAGCACCTCGGCCGGCTTCGTGGTGTACGGGCGGGCGCCCGCGCCGACGGTGCGGCTGGCGCAGGAACTGCGGGAGAGCGTGGAGACCCTGGTGGCGGCGGCGGTCGAGTTCGACCGGGCGCTGGGCTTCTCCTGGGACTCGGTGGGCTCGGCCCTCGGGGTCACCAAGCAGGCGGTGCACCGCCGGTACGGGATGCGCCGCCCCACCAGCGAACTCCTCGCCGCCAGCGGCGCCGTCCCGGGCCCGGGCCGCCCGGACCGTTCCGAGGAGCTGCCGGCGGCGCCGTCCGGCGGCCTGGCCGCCACCGTCCCGGCGGCCCGCCAGGGCGGGCTGGACCGCACCGCCCTCGAACGCAACGCCCTGGAGCGCACCGCCCTCGAGCGCAGCGCGCTGGAGCGCACCACCGGGGACCGCACCGCGCCGGACCGCGCCCCGGTCGACCGCACCGGCATCCCGCTGCGCGGCTGACCCTTCCGGCCCGGGCCACCCGGGGCGGGGTGGCCCACTCACCCCGCCCCTCGCGCCTGCCCCTCGCCCCCGCCACGGCCCGCACCCCAGCGCGTCCCCGGCCGGCACCCCGGCCCCCGTACCCCCGGCCGGCACACCCCGGCCGCGCGCCCCAGGCCGGCACCCCGCCCCCGCCACGGCTACCCGATGTCGGTCGGGTCCACCCGCACCCGCACCGCCTCCGGCGTCCGCAGCGCGATCCGCGCGATCTGCGCCGCCTTGAGCGCCGCCGCCAGCGCCGCCCCCTGCCCGGGCGGCACCCGCAATAGAGCGCGTTCCTGCTCCTCCCCCCGCAGCGCCGGCGCCGGCACCGGCCCGAGGACGTCCGCCTCCGACGGCAGCCGGATCAGCCCCAGCAGGTCGGCCACCGCCGCCGGGCTCCCGCTCACCGAGGCCATCCGCGACACCGGCGGGAAGTGCAGCTGTGCCCGTTCGTCGCGCTCCAGCCCGGCGTGCCCGAGCGGGTCCCAGCGGACCAGCGCCTGCACCGGCCGGGCCGAGGGCTCGGCGACCACGACGACCGTCCCGCCCTCCTCGGCGGGCCGGACCAGTGCGGCGGCCGCCAGCCAGAGCCGCAGCGTCTCCTCCCCCGCGCGCAGGTCGGGCCGGCTCAGCAGGGCCCAGCCGTCCAGCAGCAGCGCGGCGCCGTACCCGGTGCCGCCCTCGACGACCGGCTCCGCGCCGGGGGTGGAGATCACCAGCGAGGGCTCGTCGGCGACGGTGGCCAGGACGGCGTCCCGCCCGGAGGTGCGCACCGGGACCCGTGGGAAGGCCTTGCCGAGCTCCTCCGCGGTGCGCCGGGCGCCGATCACCTGGGCCCGCAGCCGGAACGAGCCGCACTCGGGGCAGTGCCACTCCGTCTCCGCCTGCCCGCACCAGCCGCAGCTCAGCGCCTCGTCGGCGGAGGGAGCCTCCAGCGGGCCCTCGCAGCGCCGGCAGCGGGCCGGGGTCCGGCACCGGCCGCAGGCCAGCCGGGGCACGTAGCCGCGCCGGGGCACCTGGATGAGCACCGGGTGCCCGGCGGCCAGGGCCTCCCGGGCGGCCTCCCAGGCCACCGAGGGCAGTCGGGCGGCCTGGGCGGCGGCGTCGCGGTGCTGGTCCTGGTCCGTGACGGTCCGCACCCTCGGTGCGGCCCGCCGCACGGTCTCCCGGTCGGCGGCGAGCGGGCGGGCCCAGCCGGTGCTGACCAGCTGCGCGCCCTCCACCGTGACGGCGTGACCACCGAGCAGCACGGCCGCGCCCTCCTCCGCGGCGCGCAGCAGGGCGACCTCGCGCACGTGCGGGTGCGGGGCGCGCGGGTCGCTGTGGCTGTTGTCGCCGTCGGACCAGACGACGACCAGGCCGAGGTCGCGCACCGGCGCGAACATGGTGGCGCGGGTGCCGATCACGGCGTGCACCGAGCCGCGGCTCACCGCGAGCCAGCGCCGGTACCGTTCGCGCGGGCCGAGGTCGGCCTCCAGCGCGACGTGCCGGCCCGGCCCGAGCAGCTCGGTCAGCGCCCGGTCGACCCGGGCGACGGACCGCCCCTCGGGCAGCACGACGAGCGCGCCGCGCCCGCCGGAGAGCGTCGCCGCCACGGCCCGGGCGATCTCGTACGGCCAGCCGGGGCCGGGCAGCGCCGCCCAGACGGCGCGCGGCGAGCCGCCGGCGGCGAGCGAGGCGAGGAAGTCGGGACCGGCCGGGTAGCGCTGCCAGCCGCCGGGGGCGGGGGCGGGCGGGCGCGGCAGCGGGGGCGGCGAGGGTTCGGCCTCGGCCTTGGCGTGCCGCGGCGGGACGGCCAGCTGGAGGACGTCGGCGAGGGTGCCGGCGTAGCGGTCGGCGACGGTCCGGCAGAGCCGGAGGAGGTGCGGGGTGAGCACGGGCTCGGGCGAGAGGACCTGGGCGAGCGGCGCGAGCGGGCCGGGGAAGTCGCTCTTCTCCAGCCGGGCGACGATGAAGCCGTCGTGCAGTTCGCCGCCCTCGCGCTGGCCCTTGACCACGCGCGCGCCGAAGCGCACCCGGACCCGGACGCCGGGCCGGGCCTCCTCGGCCATCGCGGCCGGCACCTCGTAGTCGAAGAACTTGTCGATGGTGAGCACGCCCTTGTCCACCACGACCCGGGCCACCGGCAGGTGCTCGGCGCGCTTGGCGCCGCGCCACGTCCGGGGCTTGGCCCGCTTGACCGTCTCCCGGATGAACGCCAGCTGCTCCGGCTCGGCGGCCCCGTTCTCCCCTGTGCTGCTCATCGCTCCCAAGTACTACCAGGTCACACCGACAGTGCGCACGAAAGGCGGCGCCCGCCCCGGTCGGGGCGGGCGCCGCCTTTCGCGAGCGCGGGGTCAGTCCTGGACGGCGGCCTTCAGCTGCTCGACCCGGTCGGTGCGCTCCCAGGTGAAGTCCGGCAGCTCACGGCCGAAGTGGCCGTACGCGGCGGTCTGGGAGTAGATCGGGCGCAGCAGGTCCAGGTCGCGGATGATCGCGGCGGGACGCAGGTCGAAGACCTCGCTGACGGCCTTCTGGATGGACAGCACGGGCACGGACTCGGTGCCGAAGGTCTCGACGAAGAGACCGACCGGCTCGGCCTTGCCGATCGCGTACGCGACCTGCACCTCGGCGCGGCGGGCGAGGCCGGCGGCGACGATGTTCTTCGCCACCCAGCGCATCGCGTACGCGGCCGAGCGGTCGACCTTGGACGGGTCCTTGCCGGAGAAGGCGCCGCCACCGTGGCGGGCCATGCCGCCGTAGGTGTCGATGATGATCTTGCGGCCGGTGAGGCCGGCGTCGCCCATCGGGCCGCCGATCTCGAAGCGGCCGGTCGGGTTGACCAGCAGGCGGTAGTCCTCGGTGACGAGCTTGATGCCCTGCTCGGCCAGCGCCTTCAGCTCCGGCTCGACCACGAACTCGCGGATGTCCGGGGTGAGCAGCGACTCCAGGTCGATGTCACTGGCGTGCTGGGTGGAGACCACCACGGTGTCGAGGCGGACGGCCTTGTCGCCGTCGTACTCGATGGTGACCTGGGTCTTGCCGTCGGGCCGCAGGTACGGGATGGTCCCGTTCTTGCGGACCTCGGTCAGCCGGCGGGAGAGGCGGTGCGCCAGGGTGATCGGCAGCGGCATGAGCTCGGGCGTCTCGTCGGACGCGTAGCCGAACATCAGGCCCTGGTCGCCGGCACCCTGCTTGTCCAGGTCGTCCTCGTCGCCCTCGACCCGAGCCTCGTACGCCGTGTCGACGCCCTGGGCGATGTCGGGCGACTGGGCCCCGATGGACACCGAGACGCCGCAGGAGGCGCCGTCGAAGCCCTTCTTGGAGCTGTCGTAGCCGATCTCCAGGATCTTGTCCCGGACGAGCTGGGCGATCGGCGCGTACGCCTTGGTGGTCACCTCGCCGGCCACGTGCACCTGGCCGGTGGTGATCAGCGTCTCCACGGCGACCCGGGAGGTCGGGTCCTCCCGCAGGAGAGCGTCAAGGATGGTGTCGCTGATCTGGTCAGCGATCTTGTCGGGGTGGCCCTCGGTGACGGACTCCGAGGTGAACAGGCGGCGAGACACAGCGCTCCCTGGGGTTGCAGCGGCTGCTGACTGAAGGCCCCCGGTGACCGGGGACTTCCGGAAAGACTTGATTCCTGGAGTGTAACGGGCCGGTTCTGCGGAACGTCACCCGCTTCCACAAATCAAGACCGTTCTCAAGCAGGGCTCAATCGGCTCCCGCCGGTTTCCAGCCGCCGCGCGACGAGGTCCCAGACGACGTCCGCGAGGGCCTCCTTCGGACCGACCGGAACGGGCGTCTCACTGCCGTCCGAGCCCAGAACCACGGCCTCGTTGACGTCCGTGCCGAAGGCCTTGCCGTTGCCCACCTCGTTGACGACGAGGAGGTCGCAGCCCTTGCGGGCGAGCTTGGCGCGGCCGTTCGCGAGCACGTCGTCGGTCTCCGCCGCGAAACCCACGACCAGTTGGCCCGAACGGGGGCGGTGCGCCGACAGCTCGGCCAGGACGTCGGGATTGCGGACGAGGGCGACGGGCGCCGGCTCGACCCCCTCGACCTTCTTGATCTTGCCGGTGGCGTACTCGGCGGGCCGGAAGTCCGCCACGGCCGCGGCCATGACCACGGCGTCCGCGTCCCCGGCCGCCTTCAGCGCCGCCTCCCGCAGTTCCAGCGCGGTCGACACGTGCACCACGTCGACCCCGGCCGGGTCGGGCAGCTCCGCGTTGGCCGAGACCAACGTCACGCGCGCCCCGCGCGCCGCTGCCGTCACGGCGAGCGCGTAGCCCTGCTTGCCGGAGGAGCGGTTGCCGAGGAAGCGCACCGGGTCCAGCGGCTCGCGGGTGCCACCGGCCGAGACCACCACGTGCCGGCCGGCCAGGTCGGTCGGCACCGCGCCGCCGCGGCGCAGCACCGACCGGCAGGCGTCGAAGATCGCGGACGGCTCGGGCAGCCGCCCCTTGCCGGTGTCCTTGCCGGTGAGCCGCCCGACGGCCGGCTCCAGCACGATCACGCCGCGGCGCCGCAGCGTGGCGACGTTCTCCCGGGTGGCCGGGTGCTCCCACATCTCGGTGTGCATGGCGGGCGCGACCACGACCGGGCAGCGGGCGGTGAGCAGGGTGTTGGTGAGGAGGTCGTCGGCCAGGCCGTGGGCGGCCTTGGCGATCAGGTCCGCGGTGGCGGGGGCGACGACGACCAGGTCGGCCTGCTGGCCGATCCGCACGTGCGGCACCTCGTGCACGCGCTCCCAGGTCTCGGTGGCGGCCGGGCGGCCGGACAGCGCGGCCCAGGTGGCCTCGCCGACGAAGTGCAGCGCGGCCGCGGTGGGCACCACGGTGACCTGGTGGCCGGACTCGGTGAACCTGCGGAGCAGCTCGCACGCCTTGTAGGCGGCGATGCCGCCGCTGACGCCGAGGACGACGCGCGGCGCCTCCACCCCGGCCGGATCCGAAGTCGCGCTCATGCTCCCGCTCTCCTCCACTCCTGGGACGTGCACACCCTACGACCCCTCAGCTGCGACGCGCACTGTGGTGCCCGGCACAGCCCGCCGGCACCTTCACGCCACACCACGGCACCCCGCCGCACCCCCGGCGGCACCGGGCCCCGGCCCCCGCGGGCACGGCACCGACGGCCCCCGGGCACGCCGAAGGGCCCGGCGGAAACGATTCCGCCGGACCCTTCGAGCAGAGAGCTCCGGAACCCGCCTCAGGCGGCCTCGATCGCCTCGGCGGTCAGCATGCCCGCGTTGATCTCGCGCAGCGCGATCGACAGCGGCTTCTCGTGGACGTGGGTGTCGACCAGCGGGCCGACGTACTCCAGCAGGCCCTCACCGAGCTGGGAGTAGTACGCGTTGATCTGGCGCGCGCGCTTGGCGGCGTAGATCACGAGGCTGTACTTGGAGTCGGTGGCCTCGAGCAGCTCGTCGATCGGCGGGTTGATGATGCCCTCGGGCGCGGTCATGGAAGAGGACACGCTAAAACCTTCCGAAAGGGTGGAAAAGACAGACAGGTCAGGCTACACCGAGCAAGGCTAGCAGTTCGGCCGCTACCTGCTCGACCGAGGTGTTGACAAGGGTCGTGTCGAACTCGGGCTCGGCCGCGAGCTCGACCTTCGCCGCCTCCAGCCGCTTCTCGATCACGTCCTGCGGCTCGGTGCCCCGGCCGGTCAGCCGGCGGACCAGCTCGTCCCAGCTCGGCGGGGCCAGGAAGACCAGCTGCGCCTCGGGCATCGACTCGCGGACCTGGCGGGCGCCCTGCAGGTCGATCTCCAGCAGGACGGGCTCGCCGCGCTCCAGCTTCTCCAGCACCGCCGAGCGCGGGGTGCCGTAGCGGTTGCCGGCGAAGACGGCCCACTCCAGCAGTTCGCCGTTGGCGATCAGCTTGTCGAACTCGTCGTTGTCGACGAAGTGGTACTGGACCCCGTTCTGCTCGCCCGGCCTCGGGTGGCGGGTCGTCGCCGACACCGAGAGCCAGACCTCGGGGTGCTGCTTCCTCATATGAGCGACGACCGTGCTCTTGCCGACCCCCGAAGGGCCGGAGAGCACGGTCAGCCGCGGACGCTCACTCATGCACCGATTATCCCGGATCGCGGACGATCCCGGGACCACGGGGGCACGGTCAGGCGGCACCGCCGCCGAACTCCCGCTCCAGGGAGGCGATCTGGTTCGTGCCGAGGCCGCGGACACGACGGCTCTCGCTGATGCCGAGGCGCTCCATGATCTGCTTGGCACGGACCTTGCCGACGCCCGGAAGCGACTCCAGCAGGGCCGAGACCTTCATCTTGCCGATCACGTCGTTGTCGGCCTTGCCGGCCTTGATCACCTCGTGCAGGGAGGCGCCGGAGTGCTTGAGCCGGTTCTTGACCTCGGCGCGCTCCCGGCGAGCCTCGGCGGCCTTGGCGAGCGCGGCGGTGCGCTGTTCAGGGGTAAGGGGCGGAAGAGCCACGCCGTTCACCTCAGGGTGTGGAAGGAAGGGATTGAGCTATGACTGGTTTGGTTCCCAGGACACCGTCCACAGATCGAACCCAAGTGGAATCACAGGGCCCTTGACCTGCGGGAGCTACGAGTTCGCGGCTCTCCGATGACCTATCGCCGGACACTACCCGTATTGCGGCGCCACGTCAGGAAAAGAACACGAAAAGTCCTGGTCAGCCAAGGCCGACCAGGACTTTCCAGGGCAAAATGACCGCGATTGCGAAACTTTGACACCGCCAATGTGACGGCGCTCACGTCAACGGCCCCGCCGCCCCGCCGTCCTGCGGACACTGCGCAGGGTCACCGGGCGGCTACCGGGGCGCGTCCGCGGGCCCGGCCGGGCCTACTTCACCGCGTCCGCGTACTCGCCCACGAACCGCTCGGCCGCCGACCGCAGGGCCGCCACGGAGGGGCCGTGCCTGAGCACGTCCCGGCTGACGCTCGGCACCACGTTGATCACCGAGGCGCCGAACACCCGCGGCAGGTCCGCCATGGTGGCCCCCTGGGCGCCGATGCCGGGAGCCAGCAGCGGGCCGTTGATGGCCAGCTCCACGCCCGCGTCGGCGAGCGTGGCGCCGACCACGGCGCCGAAGGAGCCGAGCGGCGCGGCGCCCGCGTTCTCGGCCGCCAGCTGGCGCAGCACCGCGGCCGCGACCGGCTCGCCGTCCGCACCGACGGCGCGCTGCACCTCGGCGCCCTCCGGGTTGGAGGTGAGCGCCAGCGCGAACACGCCGCAGCCCTGCGCGCGGGCCAGGTCGAGCGCCGGGCGCAGCGAGCCGAAGCCCAGGTACGGGCTGACCGTGACGGCGTCCGAGAACAGCGGGCTGGCGGGCGACAGGAAGGCCTCCGCGTAGGCGGCCATGGTGGAGCCGATGTCGCCGCGCTTGGCGTCCATCAGGACCAGCGCGCCGGCCGCCCGGGCCTCCTCGACGGACTTCTCCAGCACCGCGACGCCCTTGCTGCCGAAGCGCTCGAAGAACGCCGCCTGCGGCTTGAGCACGGCGACCCGGTCGGCGAGCGCCTCGACGACGGTGCGGCTGAAGGTCTCCAGGCCGGCGAGGTCGTCGCCGAGCCCCCAGGCGGCGAGCAGGGAGGCGTGCGGGTCGATGCCGACGCAGAGCTGGCCGCGGGTGTCGAGCGCCTGGCGCAGCCGGGCGCCGAACGGGGCGAGGGTCATGTCGTCCTTTCCGAAGGTGGTACGGGGGTTCAGGAGGCGGTCTCGGCGCCGTCGACGGCGCTGCCGACGGCCGCGGCCAGGTCGCGGAAGCCCGCGGCGCGGATCCGGGCGGAGAGGCCCCGGTGGATCCGGCGGCACCAGAACGGGCCCTCGTAGATGAAGGCGCTGTAGCCCTGGACGAGGTCGGCGCCGTGGACGATCCGCTGCCAGGCGTCCTCGGCGGTCTCCACGCCGCCGACCGAGACCAGCGTCAGCCGGCCCCCGGTGCGGGCGCGCAGCCGCTGGAGGACCTCCAGGGCGCGGGCCTTGAGCGGGGCGCCGGAGAGGCCGCCCATGCCGATCTCCTCGACCCGGGCGGTGTCGGCCCGCAGGCCCTCGCGCCCGATCGTGGTGTTGGTGGCGATGATGCCGTCCAGGCCCAGTTCGAGGGCGAGGTCGGCGACGGCGTCGACGTCCTCGTCGGCCAGGTCGGGGGCGATCTTGACCAGCAGCGGGACGTGGTGCGCGGTGGTGCGGTCGGCCGCCTCGCGGACGGCGGCGAGCAGCGGGCGCAGGTGGTCCACGGCCTGCAGGTTGCGCAGGCCGGGGGTGTTCGGCGAGCTGACGTTGACCACCAGGTAGTCCGCGTACCTGGCGAGCCGCTCGGTGGACTTGACGTAGTCGGCGACGGCGTCGGCCTCCTCGACGACCTTGGTCTTGCCGATGTTGACGCCGATCACCGGGGTGGAGCTGGTGTGCGGGCGGGCGGCCAGGCGCGCGGCGACCCGGGCCGAGCCCTGGTTGTTGAAGCCCATCCGGTTGATCAGCGCGCGGTCCTCGACCAGGCGGAACAGCCGGGGCGTCGGGTTGCCCGGCTGGGGCTCGCCGGTGATGGTGCCGATCTCGACGTAGTCGAAGCCGAGCATGGCCAGGCCGTCGATGCCTACGCCGTTCTTGTCGAAGCCGGCCGCCAGGCCGAACGGGCCCGGCAGGTCGAGGCCGAGGGCGGTGGTGTGCAGGGCGCGGTCGCGCGGGGCGAGCACCAGCCGGACGAGCGTGCGCAGGCCGGGCACCGAGGAGGCGAGCCGGATCCAGAAGAAGGCGAGGTGGTGGGCCTTCTCGGGGTCCATCTTCTTGAAGACGAGGTCGAACAGCAGCTTGTACAAAACCCAACTCCCGGATCAGGGCCCGGATCCGGCCGTGAGCACCCGGATCAGGGCATGGAAGTGGGGGGCACCCGTCTGGCGTCGGTGCCCCCCACAGCGGTGGTGCTACTTGCGGCCCGCGTTGATCAGCTCGGCGTGCTCCTGGAGCGACATCACGCCGACCTCGTCGCGCAGCAGCCGGTCGATGCCCTGGACGGCCGCGCCCATCGCCTGGATGGTGGTCAGGCAGGGCACGCCGCGGGAGACCGCGGCGGTGCGGATCTCGTAGCCGTCGAGGCGGCCGCCGGTGCCGTACGGCGTGTTGATGATCAGGTCGACCTCGCCGTCGTGGATCAGCTGGACGATCGTCTTCTCGCCGTTCGGGCCCTCGCCCTCGCTGTGCTTGCGCACCAGCGTGGACGGGATGCCCCCGCGCTGCAGCACCTCGGCGGTGCCGGCCGTGGCGAGCACCTCGAAGCCGAGGCTGACCAGCGCCCGGGCCGGGAAGACCAGGTTGCGCTTGTCGCGGTTGGCGACCGAGACGAAGACCTTGCCCTTGGTCGGCAGCGCGCCGTAGGCGCCGGCCTGGGCCTTGGCGTAGGCCGTGCCGAAGACCTTGTCGATGCCCATGACCTCACCGGTCGAGCGCATCTCCGGGCCGAGGACGGTGTCCACGCCGCGGCCGTGGACGTCGCGGAAGCGGCTCCAGGGCAGCACGGCCTCCTTGACCGAGATCGGGCAGTCGGCGGGCAGCGTGCCGCCGTCGCCCTCGGCCGGGAGCAGGCCCTCGGCGCGCAGCTCGGCGATGGTGGCGCCGAGCGAGATCCGGGCGGCGGCCTTGGCCAGCGGCACCGCCGTCGCCTTGGAGGTGAACGGGACGGTCCGGGAGGCGCGCGGGTTGGCCTCCAGCACGTAGAGGATGTCGCCGGCCATCGCGAACTGGATGTTGATCAGACCGCGGACGCCGACACCGCGCGCGATGGCCTCGGTGGAGGTGCGCAGGCGCTTGATGTCGTAGCCGCCGAGGGTGATCGGGGGCAGCGCGCAGGCGGAGTCGCCGGAGTGGATGCCGGCCTCCTCGATGTGCTCCATGACGCCGCCGAGGTACAGCTCGGTGCCGTCGAAGAGCGCGTCGACGTCGATCTCCACCGCGTCGTCGAGGAAGCGGTCGATGAGCACCGGGTGCTCGGAGATCAGGCCGGCGTGGCGCTCCAGGTAGGAGGCGAGCGAGGCCTCGTCGTAGACGATCTCCATGCCGCGGCCGCCGAGCACGTAGGACGGGCGGGCGAGCACCGGGTAGCCGATCTCGTCGGCGATCGCCTTGGCCTCCGCGAAGGAGAAGGCGGTGCCGTGCTTGGGGGCCGGCAGCCCGGCGTCGCGCAGGACGCGGCCGAAGGCACCGCGCTCCTCGGCGAGGTCGATCGCCTCGGGCTGGGTGCCGACGATCGGCACGCCGTTGTCCTTGAGCGCCTGGGCCAGGCCGAGCGGGGTCTGGCCGCCGAGCTGGACGATCACGCCGGCCAGCGGGCCGGCCTGCTGCTCGGCGTGGACGATCTCGAGCACGTCCTCCAGGGTGAGCGGCTCGAAGTAGAGCCGGTCGGAGGTGTCGTAGTCGGTGGAGACGGTCTCCGGGTTGCAGTTGACCATCACGGTCTCGTACCCGGCGTCGGCCAGCGCGAAGGAGGCGTGCACGCAGGAGTAGTCGAACTCGATGCCCTGGCCGATGCGGTTCGGGCCGGAGCCGAGGATGATCACGGCGGGCTTGGTGCGCGGGGCGACCTCGTTCTCCTCGTCGTAGGACGAGTAGAAGTACGGGGTCCTGGCGGCGAACTCGGCGGCGCAGGTGTCGACGGTCTTGAACACCGGGCGGATGCCGAGCGCGTGCCGCACCTCGCGGACCACGTCCGCCTTCAGGCCGCGGATCTCGCCGATCTGCAGGTCGGAGAAGCCGTGCCGCTTGGCATGGCGCAGCAGCTCGGGGTTGAGCTTCTCGGCCTCGGCCAGCTCACCGGCGATCTCGTCCAGCAGGAAGAGCTGGTCGACGAACCACGGGTCGATCCTGGTGGCCTCGAAGACCTCCTCCGGGGTGGCGCCGGCCCGGATCGCCTCCATGACGGTGTTGATCCGGCCGTCGGTCGGCACGACCGCCTTGGTCAGCAGCTCGGCCTTGTCGCCCACCGGGCCGACCCAGCTGAACTGGGAGCCCTTCTTCTCCAGCGAGCGCAGCGCCTTCTGCAGCGCCTCGGGGAAGTTGCGGCCCATGGCCATGGCCTCGCCGACCGACTTCATGGTGGTGGTCAGCGTGGCGTCGGCGCTCGGGAACTTCTCGAACGCGAAGCGCGGGACCTTCACCACGACGTAGTCGAGGGTCGGCTCGAAGGAGGCCGGGGTCTGCTCGGTGATGTCGTTGGGGATCTCGTCCAGGGTGTACCCGACGGCCAGCTTGGCGGCGATCTTGGCGATCGGGAAGCCGGTGGCCTTGGAGGCGAGCGCCGAGGAGCGGGAGACGCGCGGGTTCATCTCGATGACGATGACCCGGCCGTCGTCGGGGTTGACGGCGAACTGGATGTTGCAGCCGCCGGTGTCCACGCCGACCTCGCGGATCACGGCGATGCCGACGTCGCGCAGGATCTGGTACTCGCGGTCGGTGAGCGTCATCGCCGGGGCGACGGTGATCGAGTCACCGGTGTGCACGCCCATCGGGTCGAAGTTCTCGATGGAGCAGACGACCACGACGTTGTCGTTCTTGTCGCGCATCAGCTCCAGCTCGTACTCCTTCCAGCCGAGGATGGACTCCTCCAGGAGCACCTCGGTGGTCGGCGAGAGGGCCAGGCCCTGGCCGGCGATGCGGCGCAGGTCCTCCTCGTCGTGGGCGAAGCCGGAGCCGGCGCCGCCCATGGTGAAGGAGGGGCGGACGACGACCGGGTAGCCGCCGAGCGTGTCGACGCCGGCGAGCACCTCGTCCATGGTGTGGCAGATGACCGAGCGGGCGGACTCGCCGTGGCCGATCTTGGCGTTGACGGCCTCGACGACGCCCTTGAAGAGCTCGCGGTCCTCGCCCTTGTGGATCGAGTCGACCTTGGCGCCGATGAGTTCGACGTTGTACTTGGCGAGCACGCCGTTGGCGTCCAGCGCGATCGCGGTGTTGAGCGCGGTCTGCCCGCCGAGGGTCGGCAGCAGCGCGTCGGGGCGCTCCTTGGCGATGATCCGCTCGACGAACTCCGGGGTGATCGGCTCGACGTAGGTGGCGTCGGCGATCTCCGGGTCGGTCATGATCGTGGCCGGGTTGGAGTTGACCAGCACGACCCGCAGGCCCTCGGCCTTGAGGACCCGGCAGGCCTGCGTGCCCGAGTAGTCGAACTCGGCGGCCTGGCCGATCACGATCGGGCCGGAGCCGATCACCAGGACGGACTTGATGTCAGTGCGCTTAGGCACGCTGGCCCTCCATGAGCTTCACGAAACGGTCGAAGAGGTAGGCCGCGTCGTGCGGGCCGGCAGCTGCTTCGGGGTGGTACTGCACGCTGAAGGCGGGGACGTCCAGTGCCTGGAGGCCCTCGACCACGTCGTCGTTGAGGCAGACGTGGGAGACCTCGACCCGCCCGTAGGGGGTCTCGCTCACCTTGTCCAGCGGCGCGTTCACGGCGAAGCCGTGGTTGTGCGCGGTGACCTCGACCTTGCCGGTGGTGCGGTCCTGCACCGGCTGGTTGATGCCGCGGTGGCCGTACTTGAGCTTGTAGGTGCCGAAGCCCAGCGCGCGGCCGAGGATCTGGTTGCCGAAGCAGATCCCGAAGAACGGGGTCCTGCGCTCCAGCACGCCCTGCGCCACGGCGACCTGGTGGTCGGCGGTGGCCGGGTCACCCGGGCCGTTGGAGAAGAAGACGCCGTCCGGCCGGACCGCGTAGAGGTCCTCCAGGGTCGAGTTGGCCGGCAGCACGTGCACCTCGATGCCGCGCTCGGCCATCCGGTGCGGGGTCATCCCCTTGATGCCGAGGTCCAGCGCGGCGACGGTGAAGCGCTTCTCGCCGATCGCCGGGACGACGTACGCCTCGGTGGTGGCCACCTCGGCGCACAGGTCGGCGCCCTTCATCTCGGGCGACTGCTGCACCCGGGCGAGCAGGGCGGCCTGGTCGGCCAGCGCCTCGCCGGAGAAGATGCCGCAGCGCATCGCGCCGCGCTCGCGCAGGTGCCGGGTCAGCGCCCGGGTGTCGATGCCGCTGATGCCGACGACGCCCTGGCGGACCAGCTCCTCGTCCAGCGAGCGGGTGGAGCGCCAGTTGGAGGCCACCCGGGCGGGGTCGCGCACGACGTAGCCGGCGACCCAGATCTGCTTGGACTCGTCGTCCTCGTCGTTCCAGCCGGTGTTGCCGATCTGCGGGGCGGTCATCACGACCACCTGGCGGTGGTACGACGGGTCGGTCAGGGTCTCCTGGTAACCGGACATGCCGGTGTTGAAGACCGCCTCGCCGAAGGTCTCGCCGGTCGCGCCGTAGGCCTCGCCGCGGAAGGTCCGGCCGTCCTCCAGGACGAGCACGGCGGGGACGCGTTCCCGCCGTTGGCGCTGCGTGGTGGGGGCAGGTGCGGTCATCGGGAAGCCTCTTCCGTCTTCGTCGTCGTACGTGTTGCGAGGTGAGTGACCGCCTCGACCCAGGCGGCGTGCTCATCGGGGTGGTCGGCCCGGAAGCCGGAGTCCAGCTCGGTCTCCCCGTGCGTCCAGGTGACGACGAGCAGACCGGCCGGAACGACCTTCCCGGCGATCCCGGAGTCCGTGCGGGCACCGGTCAGGAGCCCGGCCGGGATCCAGAGGTCGACGTCGCCGGGGCGCCGTACCAGCAGGCCGTCCTCGCCGAGGGTGAGGTCGGCCCGGCTGCGGTTGCCCAGGCCGTGCGCGACGACCCGGTCGAGCCAGTTCCCGGCGGTGGTGGTGCCGTGGTACCGGCCGCTGGTCTCCAGGATGGTCCGGCCGGCCCGGTCCGGCACGGCGGGCAGCGGCGGGATGCCGGACTGGAGGGTGCGCCGCCAGTTCCAGCCCTGCCGCATCAGCCAGTACACGAGGGCGATCAGCACGAGCAGGCCGACGGCCCAGCCGATGTACCCGGGCCAGTTGGTGACCTTGGCCTGCTCCTGGGCGAGGAGCAGCGCGGTCACGCGAGGCCGCCCTGCTCGGCGAGCTCGCCGGCCAGCACGGTGGCGCGCCCGCGCAGGAAGGTGGCGTGCACCCGTCCGGGCAGGTCACGGCCCTTGTAGGGGGTGTTGCGGCTGCGGGTGGCGAAGCTGTCCGGGTTCACGGCACCACGGTACGCGGGATCGAACAGCACCAGGTTCGCCGGCTCACCGACCGAGACGGACCGGCCCTGGCCGGTGAGACGGCCGATCCGGGCCGGGCGGTGCGACATCCGGTCGGCGACGCCCTCCCAGTTCAGCAGGCCGGTCTCGACCATGGTCTGCTGCACGACCGACAGGGCGGTCTCCAGGCCGACCATGCCCATCGCGGCGACGGCCCACTCGCAGTCCTTGTCCTCGGCCGGGTGCGGCGCGTGGTCGGTGGCGACGGCGTCGATGGTGCCGTCGGCGAGCGCCTTGCGCAGCGCCTGGACGTCCTCGGCGGTGCGCAGCGGCGGGTTCACCTTGTACACCGGGTCGTAGGAGCGGACCAGCTCGTCGGTGAGCAGCAGGTGGTGCGGGGTGACCTCGGCGGTGACGTCCCAGCCCTTGGCCTTGGCCCAGCGGATGATCTCGACCGAGCCGGCGGTGGAGACGTGGCACACGTGCAGCCGGGAGCCGACGTGGGCGGCGAGCAGCACGTCGCGGGCGATGATCGACTCCTCGGCGACGGCCGGCCAGCCGCCGAGCCCGAGCTCGCCGGAGACCTGGCCCTCGTTCATCTGGGCGCCCTCGGTCAACCGCGGCTCCTGGGCGTGCTGGGCGACGACGCCGTCGAAGGCCTTGACGTACTCCAGGGCGCGCCGCATCAGCACCGCGTCGTCCACGCACTTGCCGTCGTCGGAGAAGACCCGCACGCCGGCCGCGGACTCGTGCATCGCACCGAGCTCGGCGAGCTTCTTGCCCTCCAGGCCGACGGTGACGGCGCCGACCGGCTGCACGTCGCAGTAGCCGGCCTCCTGGCCGAGCCGCCAGACCTGCTCGACGACGCCCGCGGTGTCGGCCACCGGGGTGGTGTTGGCCATCGCGTGCACGGCGGTGAAGCCGCCCATCGCCGCGGCCTGGGTGCCGGTGAGCACGGTCTCGGCGTCCTCGCGGCCGGGCTCGCGCAGGTGGGTGTGCAGGTCGACGAGGCCGGGCAGGGCGATCAGCCCGGTGGCGTCGATCTCGATGTCGGCCTCGACGGCCAGGCCGGTGCCGATGGCCTTGATGACGCCGTCGGCCAGGTGGAGGTCCTGCGGGGCGCCGCCGAGGATCTGGGCGTTGCGGATCAGGTAGGTCGTCACTGGGCGGTCTCCACGGTGTCGGTGCGGGGTGCGTCGGCGGGGGTGGCACCGCCGAGCAGCAGGTACAGGACGGCCATCCGGACGGAGACGCCGTTGGCGACCTGCTCGACCACGGTGCAGCGCGGCGAGTCGGCGACCTCGGCGGTGATCTCCATGCCGCGGACCATCGGGCCGGGGTGCATCACGATGGCGTGCTCGGGCAGCTGGGCCATCCGGGTGCCGTTGAGGCCGTAGCGGCGGCTGTACTCGCGCTCGGTGGGGAAGAACGCGGCGTTCATCCGCTCGCGCTGCACCCGGAGCATCATCAGCGCGTCCGTCTTGGGGAGCACGCTCTCCAGGTCGTAGCTGATGTCGCACGGCCAGTTCTCGATGCCGATCGGCAGCAGCGTCGGCGGGGCGACGAAGGTGACGTGGGCGCCGAGGGTGGTCAGCAGGTGGACGTTGGAGCGGGCGACCCGGCTGTGCAGCACGTCGCCGACGATGGTGATCCGGCGCCCGGCCAGGTCGTGCCCCAGGCCCGGGTTGAGGTGGCGGCGCATGGTGAACGCGTCGAGCAGCGCCTGGGTGGGGTGCTCGTGGGTGCCGTCACCGGCGTTGATCACGCTGCCGTGCAGCCAGTCGGACTGGGCGAGCCTCGACGGCGCGCCCGAGGCGTGGTGGCGGATGACGACGGCGTCGGCGCCCATCGCCTGCAGGGTGAGCGCGGTGTCCTTGAGGCTCTCGCCCTTGGAGACCGAGGAGCCCTTGGCGGAGAAGTTGATGACGTCGGCGGAGAGCCGCTTCTCCGCGGCCTCGAAGGAGGTCTTGGTGCGGGTCGAGTCCTCGAAGAAGAGGTTGACGACGGTGCGGCCGCGCAGCGTGGGCAGCTTCTTGACGGCCCGCCCGGAGAGCTGGGCCAGCTCCTCGGCGGTGTCCAGGATCAGCAGCGCGTCGTCGCGGCTGAGATCGGCGGCGGAGACGAGGTGGCGCTTCACGCGGGTTACTCCGGGAGGTGCGGTTCGGTGGGCTGGGAGGCCAGGGCCTGCGAGCTGCGGGCGGCGTGGTCGCGGTCGCCGACCAGCACGGCGTCGACGCCGTCGGTGTCGGCCAGGCGGACCTGGACGGCCTCGCGCAGCGAGGTGGGGAGGTTCTTGCCCACGTAGTCGGCCCGGATCGGGAGCTCGCGGTGGCCGCGGTCGACCAGGACGGCGAGCTGCACGGCACGCGGGCGGCCGATGTCGCTCAGCGCGTCGAGCGCGGCCCGGATGGTGCGGCCGGAGAACAGCACGTCGTCGACGAGGATGACGAGCTTGCCGTCGATGCCGCCGGAGGGGATCTCGGTGTGCTCCAGGGCGCGGGCGGGCTTGAGCCGCAGGTCGTCCCGGTACATGGTGATGTCCAGGGTGCCCAGCGGGATCTCGCGCCCGGTGATCTGGGCCAGCCGGCCGTGCAGGCGGCGGGCGAGGTGGACGCCCCTGGTGTGGATGCCGAGCAGCACGACGTCCTCCGCGCCCTTGGCGCGCTCGACGATCTCGTGCGCTATCCGGGTGACGACCCGGGCGATGTCCGTTCCGTCCAGCACCTGGTGCGGCGGTCGCGGCGTCGAATCCTGCTGTGTGGTCATGCCGAAGCGGACCTCCTTCCCCGCCTCACTGGACGGGCCTTAAAGGATGTCTGGGACGACCCCCGCCGACCGGGCGAGGGCTTCCGGTCATCGTATCAGCGCGCCGGGAGGCAAACGGACGTCCGTCGTTCCGCTTCGGCGGTTCACGCCCCGGACGCACCCCCGATGCGGGCCATTCGCACGACTGCCCCATTCGGCTTGACGCAGCTACCTTACTCTACGTAACCTCACAGTGAGTTACGAGACGGACGTCGAACCCACCGGTAACGGCGTCGGCAATCGCCCGTGACCCACCACTGAACGCGAAGCAATCTCGTCCGGGGAGATCAATGTCCAGCGACTACGCGAAGCAGCTCGGAGGCAAGCTCCGAGCCATCCGCACTCAGCAGGGGCTCTCCCTGCACGGTGTCGAGGAGAAGTCCCAGGGGCGCTGGAAGGCAGTCGTCGTCGGCTCGTACGAGCGCGGCGACCGTGCGGTCACCGTGCAGCGGCTGGCCGAGCTGGCGGAGTTCTACGGCGTGCCCGTGCAGGAGCTGCTGCCCGGCGGCACCCCCGGCGGCGCGGCCGAGCCGCCGCCGCGCCTGGTCCTCGACCTGGAGAGACTGACCCAGGTCCCGTCCGAGAAGGCCGGCCCGCTGCAGCGCTACGCGGCGACGATCCAGAGCCAGCGCGGCGACTACAACGGCAAGGTCCTCTCGATCCGCCAGGACGACCTGCGCACCCTGGCCGTCATCTACGACCAGTCGCCGTCGATCCTCACCGAGCAGCTGATCTCCTGGGGCGTGCTCAACCCCGACGCGCGCCGCGCGGTGCGCGAGGAGGAGGCGAGCTGACGCTCGCCGCACCGGCTCCCGCCAGCGCGAGCACGCAGGTACCAGCAGAAACGTCACGGCGCGGCTCCCCGGACCCCGGGGGCCGCGCCGTCGCGCGTCCGGCGCCGGCCGCACCACCGCCGCCCGGCGGTCAGCAGACCGTCCCCAGGCTGTAGCCGGGCTGCGCCGCCACGCCGTCCAGCCGCACCGGCCGGGCCGACGGCGCCCAGTCCTGCCCGCCGCTCGACCAGGCCCAGGAGGCCGGCAGGTACTCCCCGCAGGAGGCCGCCGAGCCCTGCGACCCGTGCAGCACCGCCACCCCGGGCAGCTCCAGCGCCAGCCCCGCGCAGAGCACCGCGCAGACCAGCTCCAGGTCCTCATCGTTGATCCGGACCACGCCGTCCTCCCACTGCAGCACCCGGGCCGCCGCCGTCAGCCGGCCGCCCGGCGCGTCCACCCGCAGCCGCAGCTCGTACACCCCGGCACCGGCGCCGACCAGCATCCGGCGGAACACCTCGCCGCCGCGCTGGTAGGCGGCGCGCACCCAGCGGGCGTGGTCCTCGTCGGCCTCCCCCGCGCCCCCGACCAGACCGCCGTCCAGCAGCAGGTCGGCGTGGCAGAGCGTCAGCCCGTTCTCCCGGGCCCGGACCAGCCGCGGCACGAAGTCCCCGGCCAGCTCCTCCCCCTGATAGGCCAGCAGCTGGGTCTGCAGCGGCGGGTTGACCAGGTAGCGGTCGCGGGCGGCCGGCTCCGCCGGGTCCAGCCCGTGCAGGACGCAGAACTCCTCGAAGTCCTGCGGGTGGAACATCCGGGCCCGCACCACCTCGAAGCGCTCCACCGCGTCGGCCAGCAGTTCGGCGGTGTCGGCCAGGTAGCGCTCGAAGTCCGGTGCGTCCGACAGCCCCCAGGCGCGGGCCCGGGCGAAGTCCGCCGCACTGGTCAGCACGCCGATGACGAACGCCTGCTCGCCGCCCTCGGCCCGCTGCCGGCGGTGCGGCGCGCGGGCGACGGGCCGCGGGCCGGCGGCGGTGCAGTCGGAGTTACGGCGGGCGCGGCCCTTGCGGCTACTCATCGGTGGCTCCTGGCATCGGCGGCGACCGCCGGGTGACGGTCAGCGGCGGGCTCGCCGCTGACCGTCTTCCTCCCCATCACCGCGCGCCGCACACGTACGGCGTGTCACAGGAATGTAACCGACGGTAAGTCGCGGTGAACTCCGCGGAAATCAGGCCCCGCGAGGCACCCGGGCCAGCTGCCTGGACTGCGCGACCAGCCGGCCGGACTCGTCCCAGACCTCGGCGTCCTCCTCGAAGTAGCCGCCGGCCACGTTGCGGGTGGCGTGGGTGACCCGGAGCCAGCCCGGGACCGGCCTGGCCCGCAGGTGGACGGTCAGCTCCACGGTCGGGGCCCAGCCGGGCAGGCCCAGGTCGAAGGTGACGGGCGGCAGCGCGTCGGCGACCAGCAGGAGCAGCAGCGGGTCGGGCTCACGCCCGTCGGCGAGCCGGAACCAGCCCTGGATCCGCCCGTTGCCGGAGGGCTGACCGAGTGCCCAGCCCACGGTGGACGGGTCGAGCCGCAGGTCGAAGCGCTCCAGCAGCGCCGCCTGCTCGATCAGCTGCGGCGGGGCGTGCTCGACGCCGATGCACTGGTCCGGCGGCGGCAGCTGCGGCGGCTGCGCGGTGGTGCGCACGTCGCCCTCGACGGTGGAGAGGTCACCGTGGCTGGCCACCACGCGCAGGCGTTCGACGCCGTCCTGGCTCAGCGAGGCGGTGCCGGTGGAGAGGCCGCGGCCGCTGCGCAGCACCTCGGTGCGGACGGTGGCCGGGCCGGGCGTGGAGGCGGACAGGTAGTAACCGCTGATCGACACCGGGTCCGGGTGGTCGGCGTGCTCCAGCGACAGCGCGTGTCCGGCGACGGCGAGCAGCATCCCGCCGTTGACCCCGCTGCCGATCTGCCAGCCGGGGCCGAGTTCGGCCTCGTAGCGGCCGGGCTCGTCGGCGTGTCTGGTCAGGGCGATGCCCCGGTCGAACTCGCTGCGGGTCGCGGTGGTCATGGGGGTGGCCTGCCCTTCACTGCGGGGACGTGTGCGGCTGCGCCCGCCAAGTTACTGGCGAGTAGATCACCACCTTACGCCGCCCGGGTGAAACGCGCGACGGCCGTCGCACCCGGGATCCGGGTCCGACGGCCGTCTGCGGGGCGCCACCGCCTACCGGCGGATGCTCGGCTTCAGCTCCAGGAAGCGCGCGAGCAGGCCGTTGACGAAGGCCGGGGAGTCGTCCGTGGAGAACTCCTTGGCGATCTCGACCGCCTCGTCCAGGACGACCGCGTCCGGGACGCCGTCCTCCCAGATCAGCTCGTACGCACCGAGCCGCAGGACGTTGCGGTCCACTATCGGCATCCGGTCGAGCGTCCAGCCCACCGCGTACTGGGAGATCAGGTCGTCGATCCGACGGGCGTGCTGGACGTACCCCTCGATGAGTTCCATGGTGTACTCACCGACCTGCGGGGTGCCCTCCTCCGGCTTGGGCTCGCGGGCGCGGGCCACCCAGTCGGCGAGGACCTGCTGCGGGTCGACCCCGCGGTGGTCGGCCTCGAAGAGGATCTGGAAGGCCCGGGTACGGGCCTTGCTGCGTGCGGCCGACACGGACTTACTTCACCCGGCCGAGGTAGCTGCCGTCGCGGGTGTCGACCTTGACCTTCTCACCGGTGGTGATGAAGAGCGGCACCTGGATCTCGGCGCCGGTCTCCAGGGTCGCCGGCTTGGTGCCACCGGTGGAGCGGTCGCCCTGGACGCCCGGCTCGGTCTCGGCGATGGTCAGCTCGACGGCGGCCGGGAGCTCGATGTAGAGCACCGCGCCCTCGTTCTGCGCGACCAGGGCCTCGAAGCCCTCCAGCAGGTACTTGGCGGCGTCGCCGACGACGGCGGGCTCGATGGTCAGCTGGTCGTAGGTGTCCATGTCCATGAACACGAAGTTCTCGCCGTCCTTGTACGAGAACTGCATGCCGCGCTTGTCGACGTTGGCGGTCTCGACCTTGGTGCCCGCGTTGAAGGTCTTGTCGACGACCTTGCCCGTCAGGACCTCCTTGAGCTTGGTACGCACGAAGGCCGGGCCCTTGCCGGGCTTGACGTGCTGGAACTCGACGACGGACCAGAGCTTGCCGCCCTCCAGCTTGAGGACCATGCCGTTCTTGAGATCGTTCGTGGAAGCCACGGGCGCACTTACTCCTGGATATAGCTGTCAAGGAACCAAGGGGTGCGTCCTGCCGCCGACGGCCCGGGGGCCGCGGTCACAGGGCGAGGAGCTCCTTGGTGGTGATGGTGAGCAGCTCGGGCCCGCCCTCCTCGAGGGGGCGCACCACGAGCGTGTCCTCGATCCGGACACCGCCCCTGCCCGGGAGGTGGACCCCAGGACCGACGGTGACCGGTACGCGGCTGTCCAGTTTACCCATGTCCGAAGGGCCGAGGCGCGGCGCCTCCCGGATCTCCAGCCCGATGCCGTGCCCCACCGGGTGCGGGGACGCCTCGGTGTGGCCGGCCGCCTCCAGGATCTGCCGCGCGGCCCGGTCGGGCACGTACTGCTCCACGCCTGGTCCGAGCGCCTCCCGGGCGGCCCGCTGAGCGCGGAACACCAGCCGGTGCAGCTCGACCTGCCAGGGCGCGGGGGCGGCGCCGATCACGAAGGTCCGGGCGGTCGAGATGCCGTAGCCGCGGTACTGGGCGCCCATCACCACGGTCAGGAAGTCGCCCTCCTCCACCCGGCGGTCGGTCGGCTGGTGGGCGGGCTGGCCGGAGTGGCTGCCGGTGCCGACGGACACCGGGAAGGCCGCCCGGTCCGCGCCGTGGTCGATCATCCGGCGTTCCAGCTCCATCGCCAGGTGCCGCTCCGTCCGCCCGACCAGGATCGACTCCAGGAGCTCGCCGAGCGCCTGATCGGCGATCTCGGCGGCGATCCGCAGGTCGGCGATCTCGTGTTCGTCCTTGACCACCCGCAACCGCTCCACCAGCCGGTCCAGGTCGGCCAGCCGGGCACCGCCGGACAGGCCGGCCACCGACCGGTGCCGGCTGACGGTCAGGTCGTGCTCCTCCACCGCCAGCGCCGCCAGCCTGAGCCGCGCCGCGGCCTCGGCCGCCGCCAGGGCGGTGTCCGCCCCAGCCGGCACCGGCACCTGGGTGACGTCCGGGGCGATCAGGTGCTCCCCGGTGTCGTCCGGCGGCAGGTCGTCCGGCAGCGCCAGCAGTGCGCGGTCCCTGGTGAGCAGCAGCGTCGCCCCGCAGGGCGCGCAGCCGGTCAGATACCGCACGTTCGCCGCCCGGGTGATCAGCGCCGCATCGGCCCCGGCCGCACTGCAGTGCTCCCTCACCCGCTCCCGCCGACCCGCGTACGCATCAGACATGCGTCGAGCCTACGAAGCCGCACCCCGTTCCGCCCGCCGAGCACTCCCGAGGGGGCACGTCACCGCTGCCCGCACGCCCCGGCTCGCACCCCGGGCCGACCGGCCCGCCGGGGGCTGTCACTGCTCGGACGGCTGCCAGCGCTGCTCGACCCCGGCCAGCTTCCAGTAGCCGATCGCCGCGGCCCAGACCACCACGAACAACCCGGCGATCGCGTACCCGACGTTGTCCAGCGAGATGT
This sequence comes from Kitasatospora sp. NPDC101176, assembly GCF_044768035.1. Lineage (NCBI taxonomy): Bacteria > Bacillati > Actinomycetota > Actinomycetes > Kitasatosporales > Streptomycetaceae > Kitasatospora > Kitasatospora sp. NPDC101176. The sequence continues at coordinate 207,378 of NZ_JBIWPA010000005.1, read as the reverse complement.
CCGCGATCCAACCGCTCACCGGGTCGGTCAGGTCGAGCTTCTCGTGCAGCACGCCGACCAGTTCGATCGTGCCGATGACGAAGGCCACCGCGATCGACAGCCCCGTGATCGTCAGGTTGTAGTACACCTTGCGCACCGGGTTGGAGAAGGCCCACTGGTACGCGAAGTTCATGAACGTCCCGTCCAGCGTGTCGAACAGGCTCATCCCGGCGGCGAAGAGCAGCGGCAGGCAGACGATCGCGTACCAGGGCAGCCCGGCCGCCGCGCCCGAGCCCGCCATCACCATCAGGGTGACCTCGGTCGCGGTGTCGAAGCCCAGGCCCAGCACCATGCCCACCGGGAACATCTGCCCCGGCCGGGTGATCGACCGCGTCGCCCGGTTCAGCACCCTCGCCAGGAAGCCGCGCGAGTTCAGGTGCTCCTCCAGCTGCGCCTCGTCGTACTTCCCGGCCCGCATCGCCCGGAACACCTTGAGGATGCCCACCAGCGCCGCCAGGTTGAGCGCGCCGATCAGGTACAGGAACGCGCCGGAGGCCGTCGTGCCGACCATCCCCAGCCACTGGTGGGTCGTCGACTCGTCGTCCATCAGGGTGTTGGCCAGCTGGGCGCCGCCCGCCACCAGGGCGGCCATGATGACCACCATCGAGGAGTGCCCGAGGGCGAACCAGAAGCCCACCGACACCGGGCGCTTGCCGTCCGCCATCAGCTTGCGGGTGGTGTTGTCGATCACCGCGATGTGGTCGGCGTCGAAGGCGTGCCGCATGCCGAGGGTGTACGCGGTGATGCCCAGGCCCACCCCGAAGACCTGGGTGCCGACCGCGTAGTTGTGGGGCGCGACCAGGAAGAACAGCGTCCCGAACGCGACCACGTGCATGGCCAGGATCACGCCCATCAGTCCGGCCGTGCGGACGGTGTCCTCGCGCTTCCAGCGGAACGTCGGCAGTGCGGACGGCGCCGCCGGCGCCCCGGGGGCGGCGGTTTCGGGCAGGGTCATACGGGGATCACGCTCCAGCACCTCGTGGAAAGACTTCGTGAGATGCCGTGGCCGGTCTCCTGGCTTACGGGGCACCCGTACCCGCCTTCCCGGACGCGCGAAGCGCCCAGTGGCGTCGTGGATACGGACGACTCCCCCCGATCACAGTGGCGAGGGCCGCTCCGGACTGGGACCCCTGAGGGTCCGTCACCGGTCTTCCCGAGCACCACGGCGGGCAACACCGTAGGGGGCCCGGCTCCACCCATGCAAGGCTGCGCACCTGCGCAGGTGTCCAGGATCACAGGCCCCGGCCTGCGAGAATGTCCGCATGCATCTCGTACCGGCCGACCGCGCGGACCACCGCACCATCGACGGACACCGGGTCTGCGAGGCCATCGCCGCCATCGGCGACACCGCGCACGTCCGCACCTGGGCCGAGCGGTTCTCCCTGCTCGCCGACCCGGGCCGGCTCGCCCTCCTGCTCGCCCTGCACCGCGCCGGTCCGCTCGCCGTGACCGACCTCGCCGTCGCCACCGGCATGCGCGACCCCGCCGTCTCCCAGGCCCTCCGACTGCTCCGCACCGCCGGCGTGGTCACCGGCGACCGCGACGGACGCGTCGTGCGCTACCGGCTCGTCGACGACGCCCTGCGCCCCCTCCTCGACCCCTGCGCCGCCGCCGACCACCACGAACCCACCGCTGCCACCGGCTGACCCGCCCCGGACGGACCCGCCGGAGCGGGGCCGGATGAGTACGATCTTCGTGTGCTGAACCGCCTGCGGCGCCGGCCCCGGCCCTGGCCCGACGAAGACCGCTGGGAGACCTGGCCCGTCCGGGCCCGCGTCCTCGCAGTCGCCCGCACGCTCACCTCGGCCACCCGGGTGCTCGACGTGCTCACCCTGCTCGTCCGCCCGCAGCTCGGCGTCCGGTGCTACCTCACCGTCAACCCGGGCTCGGCGTTCACGGCGGGCCTCGGCCCCTACCTGGCCGACCAGCAGCCCGCCGTCACGGTCATCCCGTGGGAGGAGGCCGTCCGGTACGAGTTCGACCTCGCGGTGTCCTGCGCGGTCCACGCCTCCATGCACCGGCTGCGCGCCCCGCTCGTCGTCCTCCCCCACGGCGCCGGCTACAACCGCCTGGTCGCCGAGTCCACCGGGGACGGGGTCAGTGCCGCCGGCCTGTCCCGTCAGGAGCTCACCCACCGGGGGCGGGTCTTCCCCGCGGTCATCGGGCTGTCACACGAGGAGCAGTTCGAGCGGCTGGCGGCCACCTGCCCCGAGGCGCTGCCGCACGCACGGGAGGTCGGCGACCTCACCTTCGCCAGGATGCTGGCCAGCCGCGGCCGGCGGGACGCCTACCGCGCCGCCCTCGGGGCCGTCGACGGCCGGCGCCTCGTCGTCGTCACCTCCACCTGGAGCAGGCACTCCCTGGCGGCGCACTGCCTCGACCTGCCGCGCCGGCTGGTCACCGCGCTCCCCGCCGACGAGTACACCGTGGCCGTGGTCCTGCACCCCAACGTCTGGGACCGGCACGACCCCGAACTGCTGCTGGCCACGGCCCGGGGCTCCGGCCTCAGGCTGATCCCCCCGCACCAGGGCTGGCAGACCGCCCTCGTCGCCGCCGACCTGCTGATCGGCGACCACGGATCGGTCTCCTTCTACGGCGCGGCATTGGACCGCCCCACCCTGCTGGTGGCCACCGGCGCCGCCGAACTCGACCCGGGATCCCCCACCTACGCCTTCGGCCAGGCGGCACCCGCGCTCGACCCGGACGGCGACCTGCACGCCCAGCTCGAAGCGGCCGTCGCGACGTACGACCCGGAGCTGCTGCGCCCCGTCACCGACCGCTCCCTCGGCCAGCGCGACCGGGCCGTCCCGGCCCTGGCCCCCGTCCTGTTCGGCTTCCTGACGGACAAGGTCGACGACCTCACCACCCCCACCGCCCTGCCGCCCTACCCGGCCCCGGTACCGCTCCCGGCGGAGCGGCCGACCGCCTACGACGTCGAGGGCGAGTGCGCGGACGGCGAGGTCTCGGTACGCCGGTACCCGATCGACCCGCAGGGCCACCCCCGGGGCTTCTTCGCCCTGGACGCCGCCGAGACCACGGTGGAACTGCGCTCCGTGGCCGAGGTCCTGGCCAGGACGGAGGTCGACGCCGAGGAGCCGGCCGGGCGCTGGATCGTCGAGGCCGCCGACGGGATCCCCGGCCTCGCCGTGACGGTGGCCGCCCTCGCCCGGGACCGCTGCGCGCTCCGGCTGCGCACCGGCGAGCTCCTGGAGGCACGCGCCGAGGCCCCGTGGGCCGGCGCCGAGCCCCGGCTCGACCCGCTGCTGCTCGGCGCGGCCGTCGCGCTCTGGCTCGCCGAGGGCGGCGCCCCCGGCACCCTGCCCGACCACGGCCTCACCATCCGCACCGGCCGCCACCGCACCCGGGTGGCCTTCACCCCGCCGCCCTGAGGCCTTTCCCCGGCACGGTGACGGTTTCAGCCCTTCAGCTCCTCCAGCCGGCCACGCGCCCGCTCGGCGAGTGCCGCGTCGCCCAGCTCCTCCGCGAGCGCGGCGAGCAGGGTGAAGGCCTCGGCCTCCTTGGCCCGCTGGCCGAGTTCGCGAGCCCGCCGCGCGCAGTCCTCGGCGGCCCGGACGGCGAGGTCAAGCCGCCCCAGCGCGCGCTGGGCCCGGGCCCGGACCAGCGGCAGCCGCATCAGCATCGGGTCGCCGGTCTCCTCCGCCCGCGCCGTCGCCTCGTCCAGGACGTCCAGCGCCTCCGCCGCGCGCCCGGCCGCGACCAGCGCCTGGGCGACGTTGTAGCTCTGCACCACCACGCCGTGCGGATCGGTGCGGTTGTCCTCCAGGGCCAGCCGGAACAGCTCCACCGCCTGCTCCGGGCGCCCGTCGGCCAGGCAGAGCAGCCCGTGCGTCTCGTGCAGCACGCCGCTCAGCTGCGGCTCCCCGACCAGCGCCAGCTGCTCCGAGGCCAGCGCCAGCTGCTCGGCCGCGCGGGGGAGGTCCCCGAGCTCGTAGTGGGCGCGGGCCAGCTGGTTGCGCATCCGGATCACCGCGTCCGGGCGGTTGTCCCACTGCGCCGACTCGACGCCGAGCCGGTGCGTCTCGATCCAGTCCCCGTAGTTCTTGCCGCTGTGGTAGAGCGCCCAGAGCGATTCGCACAACCGCCACACCTCACCGTGCCAGCCCTGTTCGGCCGCCGCCCGCACCGCCTCCCGGAGGTCGGCCCGTTCGGCCCGGAGCCACTCCAGCGCCTCCGCCTTGGAGGCGAACTCCCGCCCCGGGGCGTCGGGGGCCTCCTGGAGCCGGAACCGCTCCCCGAGCACCAGCGCGTCGGCCGCGGCGGCCCGGGCCCGGTAGTAGGCGACCGCGCGGGCCAGCAGGCCGGTGCGGTCGGGGAGTTCACCGGCCGTGCGGCGGGCGTGCAGACGCACCAGGTCGTGTGCGCGGAACCGCTGCCCCGGCCCCGGGTCCACCACCTCGTCCAGCAGGTGGGCCGCGCGCAGTTCGCTCAGCCCGTCCCGGACGCGCTCGACGCCGGCCGCCTCCGCCAGCTCGGCGGAGACGAACGGCCCGGGGGCGGTACCGACCAGCCGGTACAGCGCCCGGGCCGCCCCGGAGAGCCGCCCGTACACCTGGTCGAGCATCCGGTCGACCCCGCCCTCCTCGTTGCTCAACGACGCCAACCTCCGCTCCGAGTCAGCGAGTTCGGCCACCACCTGGTCGACATCGAGCTCGTCGTGGTCGACCAGCTGGAAGCCCACGGCGTTCAGTGCCAGCGGCAGTCCGCCGCAGAGTCCGACCAGCTCGTCCAGCTCCCGGTCGGTGCCCCGGTCGGGCCCGAGCCAGCGGCGCACCAGCTCCGCACCGGCCGGGGTGCTCAGCGGGTCCAGCCGCCGCACCTCGGCGCCGTCGAGGACCAGACCGGGCAGGCGTCGCCGCCCCGCGACCACGACGAGCCCGTCGGACGGCAGCAGCGTGCGGACCTCCCCCGCCTGCTCGACGTTGTCCAGGAACACCAGGACGCGCTTGCCGGTCGTCACCGTCCGGTACGCCGCGGCCCGCTCGGCCAGGGTGGCCGGCACCTCGGCCCCGAAGGCGCGCAGGAACCCGGCCAGCACCTCACCGAGGTCGACCCCGCCGAGGTGGCGGTAGGCCGCGAGGTCCGCGTAGAGGTCGCCGTCCGGGAGGTGCGCGCGGTGCGCCGCGACGAACTGGGAGATCAGTTCCGTCTTCCCCACGCCGCCGAGGCCGGTGAACGCCACCACCGCCGGACCGGGCTCGTCGAGCCGGCCGAGCGCCCGGACCAGGGCGGCGAGTTCACCCTCCCGGTTGACGAAGGTGGGCCGCGGTCTGCGGACCTGACGGGGCGTACCGGGCGGCGGCGGGCCCTGGTGCAGGTGCACCGCCCCGATGCTCTGGGCCTGCACCACGTGGCCCCCCACCGTCCCCGAGACGGTGTTGGCCACCTCCCGCCGCTCCATCCGCCTGCTCCCTCCGGCCGGTCGGCCCCAGCCTACGGGCTGGGCTCCCGGCCGGGGCGTGATCGGCCGGTCAGGTCGTCTGGCAGGTGGGGCACCAGAAGAGGTTGCGGGAGGCGTGCTGCTCGGTGCGGACGTCGGTGCCGCAGACCAGGCAGGGCATCGCGGCGCGGCGGTAGACGTAGACCTCGCCGCCGTGGTCGTCGACGCGCGGCGGGCGGCCCATCGCCTCGGGGGTGTGCTCGGGGCGGACGGTGTCGATCCGGCCGGCGCCGACGCCCTCGCGCATCAGGGCGACCAGGTCGGCCCAGACGGCGTCCCATTCGGCGCGGGTGAGGTCGCGGCCGGCCCGGTGGGGGTTGATGCCGTGCCGGAACAGCACCTCGGCCCGGTAGACGTTGCCGACCCCGGCCAGCACCTTCTGGTCCATCAGCAGGGCGGCGACGGTCGTCCGGCTGGCCGACACCCGGCGCCAGGCGGCCTCCGGGTCGGCGTCGGCGCGCAGCGGGTCGGGGCCGAGGCGGGCGGCGACGCCGGCCTTCTCGGCGCCGGTGACCAGGGCGCAGGTGTTGGGGCCGCGCAGGTCCGCGTAGCCCTCGTCGTTGGCCAGCCGGAGCCTCACCAGGCCGACGGGTTCGGGGGCGGGGCCGGTGGCGAAGGTGAAGCCGCCGTAGAGGCCGAGGTGGACGTGCACCCAGGCGCCCTCCTCGAAGCCGAGGAAGAGGTGCTTGCCCGTCGCCTCGGCCGCGGTGAGCAGCTGCCCGTCGATGCTCTTGGCCTCGTCGGCGAACCGGCCCTGCGGGCTGGAGACCTCGACCGGTCGGCCGCCGAAGGCGCGCAGGTTCTCGGCGGCGAGGCGGTGGATGATGTGGCCTTCGGGCACGGGCGTCAGCTCCCCCGGGTGGTTCGACAGGCTGGTGGGCCCCGGCGGGCCGGGGCTCCGGCGGGCTGGCGGCCCGGCGGTCCGGTGCTCCGACGGGACCGCTCCATCATCGCAGCCGCCACCGACGGCCGGGCCCGGCCGGGGAGGTCAGCGGACCGGCATGCCCATCAGCCGGGCGAGGATCACCCGGTCCAGTTCGGCGGCGGTGCCGGCCACGTCCAGGTAGGAGTTGTCGATGATCGGCAGCCCGGAGTTGTACCAGCCGGCCATCCGGCCGTGGATCCGGGCCACTTCCTCGTCGCCGAGCCGGCGGTTGCCGTTGCGCCGGGCGTTGCGGCGCAGCACGGAGTCGAGGCTGGGCAGCAGCACGACGGGGATCATGCCCGGTCCGATGTGGCGCTTCCACCCGCCGAGTCCGATGGCCGGGCGATCCGGGAAGACGGCGTCGTCGATGATGCAGGAGATGCCGTTGGCGAGGTAGTTGCGGCAGGCGAAGCCGCACGTACGGCGGGCGAGCCGGTACTGCGCCTCGGAGGCGTTGTTCCAGCCGGACTGCGGGTTGGCGAAGCCGGACTGCACCCATTCGCGGACGTCGTCCAGGCTGATGTGCGCGGTCGGGGTGGGCCGCCGCTCGGCCCAGTACCGGGCGACGGTGGTCTTTCCGGCGCCGGCCGGGCCGATCAGCAGGACGGCGATCGGCCCGGTGGGCGCGTGCCGCTGCGGCGGGTGGGCGGGCAGCTGGACGGGCATGCCGGAGGGCAGCACGAAGTGGCCGGTGGCCCCGGCGGGGACGGGCGCGCTCGGTGCGCTCGCCACGGGGGGCGCACCGGGTACGGACACCGGCGGGGCCGGCGCGGCGGGCACCGGGGCCGGCGCGGGCGTCGGCACGGGTGCCGGGGGCATCGGCGGCGGTCCGGCCGCACCTGCGGGGCTCGTCGGACCGATCGGACCCACGGGGTTCGTCGGGCTCATCGGGCCCGTCCCCGCCGGCTGCGCTCCCGGTGGGAGCGACGGCCCGGCCCCGGGCCCGGCGGGCCCCGGCGGCACCGGCGGAGCGACGGGTCGCGGCGGGACCTGCCCACTCCCGGCGTACTGCGTCACGGTCACCTCCGACACCTCTCAGCGGGGACGATACACGTCGGCCCGGCGGCGGGCACAGTCCGCCGCCGGGCCGCTGACCGGCCGTCAACGGGGTGTCAGCGCGTGGTGAGCCGTTCGGCCAGCGCCCGCAGGGCCAGCTCGTAGGAGCCGAGCCCGAATCCGGCGATGGTGCCGGAGGCGACGGCGGCGATCACCGAGGTGTGCCGGAAGGTCTCCCGGGCGTACGGGTTGGAGATGTGCACCTCGATCAGCGGCGCGGTGCGCTGGGCGGCGGCGTCCCGCATCGCGTACGAGTAGTGCGTGAACGCGCCCGGGTTGATCACCACCGGCACCTTGCCGTCGGCCGCCTCGTGCAGCCACTCGACCATCTGCTGCTCGGAGTTGGTCTCGTGCACCTCGACCTCGAAGCCGAGCTCCCCGCCGAGCGCCGTGCAGCGCTCGACCAGCCCGGCGTAGGAGGTGGCCCCGTAGACGTCGGGCTCGCGGCTGCCGAGCCGGCCGAGGTTGGGGCCGTTGAGCACCATGACCCGGGTCACGCCGAGACCTCCGCGTAGGCGGCGACCAGCAGGGACGGGTCGGGGCCCTCCAGGACGGAGGTCTTGCCGAGGCCGTCCAGGACGATGAAGCGGATCAGGTCGCCGCGCGACTTCTTGTCGATCTTCATGGCGTCCAGCAGCTTCGGCCAGGCCGCGGCCTGGTAGGTCAGCGGCAGGCCGACGGAGGCCAGCACGGTGCGGTGCCGGTCGGCGGTCTCGTCGTCCAGCCGGCCGGCCAGGCGGCCGAGTTCGGCGGCGAAGACCATGCCGATGGAGATCGCGGCGCCGTGCCGCCACTTGTAGCGCTCGTTGCGCTCGATGGCGTGGCCGAGGGTGTGGCCGTAGTTGAGGATCTCGCGGCGGCCGGACTCCTTGAGGTCCCCGGAGACGACGTCGGCCTTGACCTGGATGGCGCGGCGGATCAGTTCGACGGTGTGCGGGCCGTCCGGGGTCTTGGCGCCCTCCGGGTCGGCCTCGATCAGGTCGAGGATGGCCGGGTCGGCGATGAAGCCGCACTTGATGACCTCGGCGAGGCCGGACACGTAGTCGTGCCGGGGCACGGTGGCCAGGGTGTCGAGGTCGGCGAGCACGCCCACCGGCGGGTGGAAGGCGCCGACCATGTTCTTGCCCTCGGCGATGTTGATGCCGGTCTTGCCGCCGACGGCCGCGTCGACCATGCCGAGCAGCGTGGTGGGCATGGAGATCCAGCGGACGCCGCGCAGCCAGGTGGCGGCGACGAAGCCGGCCAGGTCGGTGGTGGCGCCGCCACCGAGGCCGACGACGACGTCGCTGCGGGTGAAGCCGGTCTGGCCGAGCACCGACCAGCAGTACGCGGCGACCTCGGCGCTCTTGGCGTCCTCCGCGTTGGGCACCTGCAGCGCGATGGCCTCGTAGCCCTCGCCGAGCAGGTCCTCGCGGATGGCGTCGGCGGTGGCGGCCAGCGCCTCGGGGTGGATGAGCGCGACCCGCTTGGCGCGGGTGCCGATGAGCGGCGCCAGCTCGCCGAGCAGCTGGTGCCCGATCAGCACGTCGTACGGGTCGTGGCCGGCGCTGCCGCCGACGTGAATCCTGACGATGGGGTCAGTCATGGGGGGTCTTCAGCTCCAGTGCTTCCAGTACGGCGTCCGCGACCTGCTCGGGGGTGCGGCCGGCGGTGTCGACGACGGCGGTGGCCACCTCCAGGTAGAGGGGGCGGCGGGCCTCCATCAGCTCGCGCCAGCGGGCCCGCGGGTTGACGGCCAGCAGCGGGCGCGGCGCGTCCAGGCCGACCCGCTTGACCGCGTCCGCCAGCGGGACCTCCAGGAAGACCACCGGCAGTTCGCGCAGCAGGGCGCGGGTGGCCTCGGCCAGCACCGCACCGCCGCCGAGCGCGAGGACGCCGTCGTGCTCCTCGGCGCCGGCGCGCACGGCCCGGACCTCCAGCTCGCGGAAGTGCGGCTCGCCCTCGTCGATGAAGATCTCCGGGATCGGCTTGCCGGCCAGCGCCTCGATGTCCGCGTCGGTGTCCCGGAGGGCGACGCCGAGGCGGTCGGCCAGGGCCCGCCCGACGGTGGACTTGCCACTGCCGGGCGGGCCGACCAGCACCACGATCGGGGTGCCCATTACCGGACGATCAGGTGGTCGAGGTAGTTCTGCACGTTGCGGCGGGTCTCGGTGACGTGGTCGCCGCCGAACTTCTCGTTGACCGCGTCGGCCAGCACCAGCGCGACCATCGCCTCGGCGACGATGCCGGCGGCCGGCACGGCGCAGACGTCCGAGCGCTGGTGGTGCGCCTTGGCCGGCTCGCCGGTGCGCACGTCCAGGGTCTGCAGGGCGCGCGGCACGGTGGCGATCGGCTTCATCGCGGCGCGCACCCGCAGGACCTCGCCGGTGGACAGGCCGCCCTCGGTGCCGCCGGAGCGGCCGGAGGTGCGCCGGACGCCCTCGGGGGTGGGGACGATCTCGTCGTGCGCCTGGGAGCCGGGCACCCGGGCCAGCTCGAAGCCGTCGCCGACCTCGACGCCCTTGATCGCCTGGATGCCCATCAGCGCGGCGGCCAGCCGCGCGTCCAGCCGGCGGTCCCAGTGGACGTGCGAGCCGAGGCCCACCGGCACGCCGTAGGCGAGCACCTCGACGACGCCGCCGAGGGTGTCGCCGTCCTTGTGGGCCTGGTCGATCTCGGCGACCATCGCCTTCGAGGCGTCCTCGTCCAGGCAGCGGACCGGGTCGGCGTCCAGCCGGGCCTCGTCGGCGGGCTGCGGGACGACGCCGGCCGGGGCCTTGGCGGCGGCCAGCTCGACCACGTGGCTGACGATCTCGATCCCGCAGGTCTCCTTCAGGTACGCGCGGGCGACGGCGCCGAGCGCGACCCGGGCGGCCGTCTCGCGGGCGCTGGCGCGCTCGAGGATCGGGCGGGCCTCGTCGATCGAGTACTTCTGCATGCCGGCGAGGTCGGCGTGGCCGGGCCGGGGGCGGGTGAGCGCCTCGTTGCGGGCCAGGCCGGCCAGCACCTCCGGGTCGACCGGGTCGGCCGACATGACCTGGTCCCACTTGGGCCACTCGGTGTTGCCGACCATGATCGCGACGGGGCTGCCCATGGTCTCGCCGTGCCGGACGCCGCCGAGGAAGGTCACCTCGTCCTGCTCGAACTTCATCCGTGCGCCGCGACCGTAACCGAGCCGGCGGCGCGCCAGCGCGTCGGCCACCACCGCGGTGGTGACCGGTACACCGGCGGGCAGGCCCTCCAGCGTCGCGACGAGTGCGGGGCCGTGCGACTCCCCCGCCGTCAGCCAGCGCAACGTACCCAACGGAGCTCCTTCATCAGCGGACCGGCCACGGCACCGCCGGGGCCCGCCCGGGCGTGCCTTGTGCCTGAATCCTTTCATGCCCCGGCAGCACCCGTGGGCACAGTCCGCGTGCCGGACGGCAACCGGCCAACCGACGGGACGGTACACGACGGGTTCCGGCCAGGAGCGGGCTCCGGCCGCTCCCGGCTCGCACCGGTTCACCGCCCTGCCGCACCGCGTCGGCTCCCGGCCCGCACCGCGTCGGCACCGGGCAGCCGCGGCGTCAGCGCCCGGCGAGCGCCCGTTCGCCCGCCGCCCGCATCGCGGCCAGCGGGCCCGGGCCGCGCCCGGTGAAGGCCTCGCTCTGCAGCACCGCCTGGTGCACCAGGAGGTCCAGCCCGCCGAGGACGGTCGCCCCGCGCGCCGCGCAGGCGGCGGCCAGCGCGGTCGGCCACGGGTGGTAGAGCACGTCGAACAGCGCCCCCGGCCCGGCCGGCAGCTCCGCGGCGAAGCCGTCGGTCGCGCCGGCAGGCGTGGTGGAGACGGTCAGCGGCCGGGCCAGCGCCTCGGCGCCGCGCTCCCAGTCCGCGGTGCGCACGGCGACGCCGAGCCGTTCGCCCAGCTCGGCCATCTCGCGGGCGCGCTCCGGGCTGCGCACGTAGACGGTCACCTCGCCGGTGCAGACCTGGGCGAGCGCCGCGAGCGCCGAGGAGGCGGTGGCCCCGGCGCCCAGCACGGCCGCCTCCGGCACCGAGGTGATGCCGCGCTCGCGCAGCGCGTTGACGAGGCCGGGGACGTCGGTGTTGTCCCCGGTGCGCCGGCCGTCCGCGGTGAACACCACGGTGTTCACCGCGTCCACCGCGCGGGCCGCCGCGCTGACCTCGTCGAGCAGCGGGATGACCGCCCGCTTCAGCGGCATGGTCAGCGACAGCCCGGCCCACTCGGCCTCGTCCAGTCCGGCGAGGAAGCCGGGCAGGCCGGCCTCGTCCACCTCGAAACGGTCGTAGCGCCAACAGTCCAGACCGAGCGCCGCGAAGGCGGCGCGGTGCAGGTCCGGCGAGAGCGAGTGGGCGATCGGGGAGCCGAGTACCGCGGCCCGGTGCTTGCTGGTCAACGCTTCGTCTCCGTGAACTGTCGTCCGGCCCGGGCTACTTCGCGGTGCAGTGGCCGCGTGCCTCGTCGAAGCCCTGCCCGGCCGCCTGGCAGTACTCCTTGACGTTGGCGTAGTGCTCCTTGCTCGTCTCGGCGAAGCGGGTCTCGGTCGGGGACATCGCGATGAAGTACAGCCACTTGCCGTCGGCCGGGTGCAGCACCGCGTTGATCGCGTCGTCGCCGGGGTTGGAGATCGGCGTCGGCGGCAGACCCTGGTTGATGTAGGTGTTGTACTTGTTGGACGCGTCGTCCATGTCCTTCTTGGTGAGCTCCTTGCGGCCCAGCGAGTACTGCAGCGTGGTGTCCATGCCGAGGCGGTGGTGGGTCTCGGGCTCGTTGGCCAGCCGGTTCTGGATGGTCTTGGCCATCTTGGCGAAGTCGGCGGTGTTGTTGCCCTCGCGCTGCAGGATGCTCGCCTCGATGAGCACCTCGTAGCCGTTCTTGAGGCCCACCGAGGCGGCCTGGGCGTCCAGGTTCGCGTACTTGTCGGTGGCGTTCTTCACCATCGCCTTGAGCAGGTCCTCGGGCTTCATGCCGTCGGCGATGTTGTAGCGGGTCGGCCAGAGGAAGCCCTCGACCTTGCCCTGGGCGTACGCGGGCAGGCCGAGGTCGTTGACCTGGGCCGTGGCGACGCCCGCGGTGGTGCCCTTGGCGAGCTTCAGCTTGGTGTCGATCATGGCGTAGATCTCGCTGGAGTTCTTGCCCTCGGGGATCACGATCGCCGCGCCGCCCGCCTGCGCGAGCAGTTCCTTGAGCGCGTCGGCGGCCGGCATCTCCTTCTTCAGCCCGTAGAAGCCGGGCTGGACGGTGCCGCACTTGGGTTCGGCGTTGCACGCCGCGCTGAAGGCGTCGACGCTCTTCACCACACCGGCGTTCTTCAGCACCAGGCCGATCTGCCCGCCGACGGCGCCCGACTTGACCTCGACCTGGACGGAGCCGGTGCCCTCGCCGGTGAAGTCCGGCGGCGGACCGAAGTGGTCCTGGTAGAAGCCGTAGCCCCACCAGCCGGCGCCACCCATGGCGCCGAGCAGCACCAGCGCGACCAGCAGGCAGGCCCCGCCGTTGCGGCGCCCGGACTTCTTGCCCTTCTCCTTGCGCTTCTTCTGCGCGTCGCGGGAGTTGTCCTCGTCGCCGAGGAAGCCGGACTGCCCGGCCTCGGCCTCCTCCTCCGCGTACGCGCCGTCCTCGTGGTGGCCGTCCTCGTGGCCGTCCCACTCGTCGGTCTCCGGTTCGGGCCCGGCCGGGGCTGCGCCCGCCTCCAGCGCGGCGGCCTCGGCCTCCCAGTCGATGCCGTCCGGACCGGGGCCGGAGGCCGGGGCGGGGGCGGCCGGCTGGGGTGCCCGGCGCCGGCCCTGCGGCTGGCCCGGCTGCCCGGGCTGGGCGCCCTGCTGCGGCATGCCGGGCTGCTGCACACCCTGCTGCTGCATGTCGGCCTGCTGCGGCATGCCCGGCTGCTGGGCGTACCCCTGCTGTGACATCTGCTGCTGCGACATCTGCTGCTGGCCCATCGGCTGCTGCATCTGCGGCGGCATCTGCTGCTGGTACCCCTGCTGCCCCATCTGCTGCTGCGGGTACTGCTGCTGGCCGTAGCCCTGCGGCGGCATCTGCTGCTGCGGGTATCCCTGCTGCCCCGTCTGCTGCTGGCCGTAGCCCTGCTGCGGCATCTGCTGCTGCTGGTACCCCTGCTGCCCCATCTGCTGCTGGTACCCCTGCGGGTATCCCTGCTGGCCGGGATGCTGCTGGTCCATCGGCTGCTGCTGGTACCCCTGCTGCGCGTCCCCGTAGGCCTGCTGGCCCTGCGGGTACTGCTGCCACTGGCCGTCCTGCTGGCCGGGGACCGGCTGCTGACCGCCGTACCCGGGATCACCGGGGTGCCACGGCTCGGAGCCCTGGGGGCCGTAGCCCCGACCCAGATCGGTCATTGATCCCCTTAACCGACGAAGACGGCCGGAGGATCGGACCGGCCGTCCGGGACGCCGTCCCGGATGATTCTCGAACCGGCGTGCTAGCGCAGCGCCTGGGAGGAGACGTTACCGTACCGCAGACGCGCCCCCGGCAGGGCGGACGTGGCGTCAGTGCCCGACCTCGCCCGCCGGCGCGCTGCCCGGCGTGGCCGCCGCCGGGCCGGAGGCGGCACCCGACGGGCCGCCCGGGGACGTGGCCGAGGCGCTCGGTTTCGCCGTCGCGCGGTAGGCGTTGAACTCCGCGACGTTGCGCTGCTGCACGTCGAAGCTGTCGGTGAAGCGGGTGTCGCCCGGCTTCACGGTCACGAAGTAGAGCCAGTCCCCCTGTGCCGGGTCCAGCGCGGCCATGATCGCCTGCCGCCCCGGGTTGGAGATGGGGGTGGGCGGCAGTCCGGGGTGCAGGTAGGTGTTGTACGGGGAGTCCAGGCGGGTGTCGGTGACCGTGGTGTTCAGGGTGGAGCGGCCGAGCGCGTAGTTGATCGTGGAGTCCAGCTGCAGCGGCATGCCCTTGGCCAGCCGGTTGTAGATCACCCGGGCCACCTTGCCCATGTCCTCGGTGTTGTCGGCCTCGCCCTGGACCATGCTGGCCACGGTGACCAGCCCGTAGAGGCTCTGTCCGAGGGTCTGCGCGACGACGTCCGCGTCGTCCCGGCTGAACTCCTTGCCGGCCCGTTCGACCATCTGCTTCAGCAGGTCGACCGCGGTGGTGCCGTCGGTGACGCTGTACGTCGCGGGGAAGAGGTAGCCCTCGGGGCTGCCGTTGGCGAAGTCCGGCAGGCCCAGCTCGGCGCCCTGGTCCTTGGCGGTGCGCTGGGTGGTGCCCTCGGGCAGGTTGAGCTTCTTGTCGATGGCCGCGTAGATCTGGTAGCCGCGCCAGCCCTCGGGGATGGTCAGGCCGTTGGCGTTGGCCGGGTCGATCAGGATGGCGAGCGCGGCCGCCGCCGACATCTTCTGCTTCAGGGTGTACGTGCCGGGCTGGATCCGCCCGGCGGCCGCGGCGCTGCCCTTGGCCGCCCGGGTGAAGGCGGTCGAGCTGGCCACCACCCCGTTGCGCACCAGCGCGGACGCGATCTGGGAGAGCCCGGCGCCCTCGGGCACCGAGACCTGGACGCTGCCGGCGCCCTCCCCCGCGAAGTCCGCGGCGGCCGGGGGCTTGCGCTGTCCCTGGAGCCAGCTGTAGCCGGCCAGTCCGGCCCCGCCGAACACCGCGACCAGGGCGAGCGCCGTGAGCGCACAGGCGAGTCCGTTGCGCCGCCGGTGGGGATCCGGTGCATCGGAGCGCGGGCGGCGCGCACCCGGCGGACGGCCCTGCGGCTCCAGCACCGGCGCACCCAGGTGGCCGGGGGTGAGCCCCGGGTGGAAGTCCTGGTCGGTCATGGCTCGTGTCCCCTCGGCGGTCCCGGAACAGACGAGAGGGGTGGGGGGGGGGGCGGGCGCCCCCCCCCCCCCCCCCCCCGGCGCCCCCCCGCGCGCCCACGCCCCCCCCCCCCCCCCGCCCGCGCCGCGGCGCCGCCCCCCCG